>NZ_JAMXRY010000038.1:0-53127 GCF_024124525.1 Halomonas sp. OfavH-34-E
CTCGCCCCCTGCAGGCCCGCCAGGCACCGCAGTAGCCGGCGCGAGCCGTGCTGGCGAAAGTTCTGTCGGCGTAAGCCCTGCTGGCAAGCAGCCCACCGGCGGCGGCGACGTGCCGGTGGGGTCCGTCAGGTACCGCAGAAGGTTCTGAGCACTCGCTCGTCGCGCCCGGGTGGGGCCAGCAGGCTGGTATCGTCCGGGGTCTGGTAGGGCCGGGTCACGGCGGCGAGCAGCGTCTCGAATACGCTCAGGTCGTCGTCATCGATGGCGGCGCGAATGGCCTTCTCGACCAGATGATTGCGCGGTATCACCTGGGGGTTGGCCGCCGTCAGGCGCGCGCCGACGACCTCGTCGGCGACGCCTTCACGGGCCAGACGCTCGCGCCAGCGCGGCAGCCAGGCCTCGAGCCTGCCACTGCGCTCAAAGCCCTCGGCAAGCGCTGCCTCATCGCCGGCCAGCGCCAGGGGCAGATGGGCAAAGCTCAGGGTGAAGTCGGCGTTGCCCTCTTCCATGGCCTTGAGGAAGTCCTCGCCCAGGGCCAGGTCCTCGTCTGCCAACGGGCCCCCCTGCCCATCGGTCGAGCGGCTTTCCGGCTGGCCTTGCGAGTCATCAGCCCCGAGTCCCAGCTTGGCACGCAGCACCGCCGTCCAGGCGGCGTCGTGGCACTCGGCGAAGGCCTCGATGGCCTCGGTGGCCAGCGCCACCGCTCGCTCCTGATCGTCACTGATCAGCGGCAGCAGCGTCTCGGCCAGGCGCGCCAGGTTCCACTGGGCGATGGCCGGCTGGTTGTCCCAGGCGTAGCGCCCGCGCTCATCGATGGAGCTGAACACCCTGTGCGGGTGGAAGGCGTCCATGAAGGCGCAGGGACCATAGTCGATGGTCTCCCCCGAGATCGCGCAGTTGTCGGTGTTCATTACCCCATGAATAAAGCCGAGCCCCTTCCACTGGGCGACCAGGCTGGCCTGGCGCTCGACCACCGCCTCGACCAGCGCCAGCGCGCGCTCGGCCTCGGGCAAGTCGGCCAGCTCGGGGTAGTGTCGCTCGATGCAGAAGTCCACCAGCAGCGACAGCGCCTCGCTGTCACGGCGGGCGGCAAAATACTGAAAGGTGCCGACCCGCACATGGCTCGAGGCTACCCGGGTCAGTACCGCCCCGGGCTCCACCATCTGGCGCACCACCTGCTCGCCGCTGGCCACCGCCGCCAGCGCCCGGGTGGTGGGCACCCCCAGTGCGGCCATGGCTTCTGACACCAGATACTCGCGCAGCACCGGTCCGATCGGCGCGCGACCATCACCGCCGCGGGAAAAGGGCGTGCGTCCGGCGCCCTTTAGCTGGACCTCACGCAGGCCGCCGTCTCGATGGGCTAGCTCGCCCAGCAGGATCGCCCGACCATCGCCGAGCTGTGGCACGAAGTTGCCGAACTGATGCCCTGCGTAGGCCGCGGCGATCGGCGTCGCTCCATCGGGCACGGCGTTGCCACCGAGCACCTCGGCGGCACGGGTCGCGTCGAAGGCGTCAAGGTCGAAACCCAGCGCCTCGGCCAGCGGACGATTGAAGGCCAGCAGACGCGGCGCCGCCACAGGGGTGGGCGCCATCTCGGCGCGCATACGATCGGGCAGGGACGCATAGCGCCCGGAAAAGGCAGGAAACATGGGCTGCTACCTCAGGCTGGCAAGTAGGATGCCGACTACCCTCGGCCCTGCCTGTGGTGGTCGTCAAGCGACATTGCTTGCGACACCACCATCCCGGTACGGCAGAGCCCGGCTAGTTCGAGGCAGTGGCGCGTCGCAACTCGCCCCCACCCTCCTCCAGCTTGCGCACGCTGGAGACAAAGTCGCTGAAGCGCTCGCCCTGGATCAGCACGTGGTCACGCAGGATGCGCTCGGCGCTCTCGGCATCACCGGCTTCGATCGCCTGGAGCACCTCACGGTGTTCATCGAGCGAGCTCTGCATGCGTGAACGCACCTGCAATTGAAGGCGTCGATAGGGCTTGAGCCGCTGCTTGAGGGTCTGGGCCTCTTCGGCCAGGAAGGCGTTGTGGCTGGCCTGATAGATGACGCTGTGGAAGGCTTCGTTCTCGTAGTAGTAGTCGTCGCTGTCGCCGGTCTCGCCGGCGCGGCGACATCCTTCGAAGGCGTCGCGCAGGGCCTTGAGTTCATCGGCTGAGATTCTCCGCGCCGCCAGTCGACCGCACATGCCTTCGAGTTCGGCCATCACCTCGAACATCTCAATCAGTCGCTCGAGCCCTAGCCTGGCGACAAAGGTGCCCTTCTTGGGGTAGACGGTCACCAGGCCACTGGCCACCAGCTGCTGGATGGCCTCGCGCACCGGGGTACGCGATACCTGGTAGGTCCTGCACAGCTCTTCGGGGTCCAGTCGCTCACCCGGTGTGCGCCGACCATTGATGATGTCGTCCTCGAGAGAGTCCCGCAGACGCTGGGCGTTGGAGGGCTTCTTGCTCATATGGCTGTCCCCTGGCTGTCCCTTGGCTGAACTCGAATCGTTCCAGCATATCCTGTCCTGATGCGACTGACCCCTCGGCGCCCTCACCCCACCATGGTCTAAGCCCTACGAATTGACAGGAATATACATGCTGGCTATTGATGTATACATCATAGCAGATAAAAAATGTTTGACCTCCATCCCCCGCGCCGACCTCGGCGCGTTTATCCCACCACCACAACACTGATCATCACGCTCGCTACAACACCCACTACAACAATCATCACAACAACAACGCCTCGAGGAGTCACCATGAAACGCCAAGCTCTCACTCTCGCCGTCGCCGCCATCGCCACCGCCAGCGCGTCTATTGCCAGCGCAGAGACCACCCTGCGCGTGTCCCACCAGTTTCCCGGTGGCCAGGGCGACGTGCGCGACGAAATGGTCCAGTTGATGGCCAAGGAGGTCGAAGCCGCCGGCGTCGACCTGGCCCTGCAGGTCTATCCCGGCCAGTCCCTGTTCAAGGCCAAGGAGCAGTGGGGCGCGCTGGTACGCGGCCGCCTGGACATGACCTCGCTGCCGCTGGACTACGCCAGCGGTCGCCATCCCGAATTCTCGGCCACCCTGATGCCGGGTCTGGTGCGTAATCACGAGCGTGCCCAGCGCCTCAACGACTCCGAGTTCATGGACATGATCAAGCAGGTGATCGAGGACGCCGGCGCTCGCGTGCTGGCCGACGCCTGGCTGGCCGGCGGTTTTGCCTCCAACCAGCAGTGCATCACCTCGCCCGACACCGTGCAGGGCCAGACCATGCGTGCGGCTGGCCCGGCCTTCGACGAGATGCTGGCCACCGCCGGCGCCTCCATCGCCTCGATGCCATCGTCGGAGATCTATACCGCCATGCAGACCGGCGTGCTCGACGGCGCCAACACCTCGTCGGGTTCCTTCGTCTCCTATCGCATCTACGAGCAGGTCAGCTGCCTGACGGCGCCGGGCGAGAACGCCCTGTGGTTCATGTACGAGCCGATCCTGATCTCCGAACAGAGCTGGAACGGGCTCAACGAGGAGCAGCAGCAGGCACTGATCGACGCTGGCGAGAAGGCCGAGGCGTACTTCGCCGAGCAGGCCGCCCAGCTCGACCAGACCATGGTGGAAGTGTTCGAGGAAAACGGCGTCGAAGTGGTCCAGATGTCCCAGGAAGACTACGACGCCTGGCTCGAGGTAGCGAAAGAGAGCGCCTACAAGAGCTTTGCCGAGAACGTCGACAACGGCCAGGCACTGATCGACGCCGCCCTGGCGGTGGAATAGACCGAGGTGGGCGCGGCCGCTGGCCGCGCCTCGTCGTTCGTCGCTGTCGTGTCACCTCGGAGGCTCCATGTCACACACACCGTCCCACTCTCCCCCCCACGTCTCTGCACCCGCAGCCCCCGGTTCCCGGCGACATGCCTCCGGCCCGGTGGGCGCTTTCTGTCGGCTGATGGACCGGCTATCCATCGCTATGGCAGTGGTGGCCGGCGCCGCCCTCTTTGCAGGGGTGCTGGCCGTCTGCCACATGATCTTCGTGCGCTACCTGCTCGGTGAAAGCACCACCTGGCAGACCGAATTCGCGATCTTCTCGATCACCGGCGCGATGCTGCTGGGCGCCCCCTATGTGCTGCTGACCGGCGGCCAGGTGGCGGTCACGGTGCTGCCCGATGCGCTCAAGGGCGGCATCAAGTGCGCCATGAACCTGATCGCCTCGCTGTGCGGCCTGGCCTTCTGCATCGCCCTGGCCTACGGCTCCTGGCTCTACCTGCTGGAGGCCTACCACGGCGGCTGGACCACCGGCACGGTGTGGAATCCGCCGCTGTGGCCAGCGCTGGTGCCGCTGGCACTGGGCTCGACCCTGCTGGCGCTCCAGTACCTGGCGGAAATTCTGGGAGGAGCACGCTGATGGATCCGGTTACCAGTGGCATCCTTATCGTTACCGCCCTGTTCGTGCTGATGGCCATCGGCACGCCCATCGCCTTCGCCCTCGGCGGCGTGTCCCTCGCCGCCCTGGTGATGGACCGGGGCGTCAGTGAGCTGACCTACTTCGGCGAGACCTTCTTCGGCAGCCTGGCGTCGTTCGGCTTCGTCGCGATTCCGATGTTCATCCTGATGGGCGCTGCAGTGGCTTCCTCCCCCACCGGCCGTGACCTCTACCGTTCGCTGGACCTGTGGCTCGGCAAGGTGCCGGGGGGACTGGCCATTTCCAATATCGGCGCCTGCTCGATCTTCGCCGCCCTGTCCGGCTCGTCACCTGCCACCAGCGCCGCCATCGGCAAGCTGGGTATCCCCGAGATGCGCAAGCGCGGCTATCCCGACGGCGTGGCGGCTGGCTGCATCGCCGCCGGCGGCACCCTCGGCATCCTGATTCCGCCCTCGGTCACCATGATCGTCTATGGCATCTCCACCGAGACCTCGATCGGACGGCTGTTCATCGCCGGCGCCCTGCCCGGCATCATGCTGGCGCTGTTGTTCATGGCCTGGACGCTGATCGCGTGCAAGCTGGCCGGTGGCTATGACACCCCCAGCCCCGTCGCCGACGCCGCCCGCGAGCTCAAGGACACCGTCGCCAAGAACGTCGAGACCAACATGAAGGCGCTGGTGCGGGTGCTGCCCTTCCTGGTGGTGGTCAGCGGCATCCTGTTCGCCCTCTACGGCGGTGTCGCCACGCCCTCGGAGGCGGCCGGCGCCGGGGCCTTCCTGTGTCTCGCCCTGGCCATCGTGGTCTACCGCATGTGGCAGGTGAAACCGCTCACCACCATCATGCGCGATGCCCTGCGCGAGAGCGTGATGATCATGCTGATCATCGCCTGCGCCGAGATCTTCGCCTACGCCCTGTCGTCGCTGTTCATCACCCAGACGGTGGCCGAGGCAATCGCGTCACTGGAGGTCAATCGCTGGGTACTGATGGGGATCATCAACGTCTTCTTGCTGGTGGCCGGTTTCTTCCTGCCGCCGGTGGCGGTGATCGTGATGACCGCGCCGATCCTGCTGCCGATCATTCTGGCGGCCAACTTCGATCCCTACTGGTTCGCGGTGATCCTGACCATCAACCTGGAGATCGGACTGATCACCCCACCGGTGGGCCTTAACCTGTTCATCATCAAGGGGATCGCGCCGGATATCGCGCTCAAGGACATCCTGCTCGGCAGCCTGCCCTACGCCCTGTGCATGGTGCTCGGCATCGTGCTGCTGTGCTTCTTCCCGGGCATCGCCACCTGGCTGCCGGACCTGATCATGGAGAGCGCCGGATGATCCCGACGCCGACGCGTGTGACCAGCGGGCCACCAGGCCCGCTCCCACCTGGCCCAGCCCCGAGGAGATGTCCCCGATGAACTTCAGCTTTCTGCAGGAACTGTTCTCCAGTATCACCCAGCGTGACGCCTTGCTCAGACGCCGGGGCGATGGCCCGCCGCTGGAACATACCCAGGTGATCGACGCCTGTCGCAAGCTTCTGGAAAGCGATGGCGAGGCCTCCAGCATCGCCCTGGCCGGCCAGGCCCTGGACGGCTACAGCTGCCTCGATGAAGACGAGAAGACGCGCTTCTTCCAGTGCCTGACCGAGCAGTTCAGTGCCGATCCCGAGGCCGTCGACGGCGCCTACGAGTGCTACCGGGACAGTCGCGGCAATGTCGACCTGCAGCGACTGTTCGAGGCCTGCGAACCGCAGCGCCAGGAGCTGTTGCGCCGGCTCAACCTGACCGCCGGCGGCACCTATGAGCTGGTGCGCATGCGCGAGGACCTGCTGCCCCGGCTCAAGGCCTTCCCGGCGCTGGAGGCGCTCGATGCCGACTTCGCCCACCTGTTCGCGTCCTGGTTCAATCGTGGCTTTCTGGTGCTCAAGCGGATCGACTGGAACACCCCGGCGGCGGTACTGGAGAAGATCATCCGCTACGAGGCGGTGCACGAGATCTGCGACTGGAACGACCTGCGCAGGCGCCTCGACGCCCGGGACCGGCGCTGCTTCGCCTTCTTTCACCCGGCCATCGGCGACGAGCCGCTGATCTTCGTGGAGGTGGCCCTGACCAGGGGCATGCCCGAGCGCATCCAGCCGATCCTGGACGCCAACCACGAGGCCATCGAGGCCGAAGACGCCGACAGTGCGGCCTTCTTCGGCATCAGCAACTGCCAGGTCGGCCTGCGCGGCATCTCCTTCGGCAACTTCCTGATCAAACAGGTGGTCAAGGAGCTGAAATCGGAACTGCCGCGGCTGAAGAACTTCGTCACCCTGTCACCGGTACCCGGCTTTCGCGCCTGGCTGGACGCCGAGCGCCAGGACCAACGCGGTCGCCTCGACGACGACACACGCGCCCTGCTGGCCGAGCTCGATCAGGACGACTGGCTCGAGGACCCCGAGCGCAGCAAGGCCCTGGGTGAGGTGATCAAGCCGCTGGCCGCTCACTACCTCACCAAGGAGCGCAACGCGCGCAATCTTCCGCTGAATACCGTCGCCCGCTTCCATCTCGGCAATGGCGCCGAACTGCACCGCATCAACTGGCTCGGTGATACCTCTCGCCGGGGGCTGTCACAGTTCGGCTCACTGATGGTCAACTATCTCTACGTGCTCGACGACATCGAAGGCAACCATGAGCGCTACACCACCGAAGGCAAGGTGGCCTGCTCGTCTCAGGTCAGGGACCAGCGTCGTCGCGCCCGCAAGCACTTGAAGGGAGATCCCGTCACATGAATCACAACCTCTTTGCCACCTTTGAAAAGCGCATGACCGAGCGTGGCGACGCGCCCTTCATCACCACCCGCGAAGGCCGTGACTACCGCTACAGTGATGCGCTGGAAGCGGTGGCCAGGCTCGCCGGGGCGCTGGTCGCGCTCGGCGTGGGGCCCGGTGACCGGGTCGCCGTCCAGGTCGACAAGAGCCCCGAGGCGATCCTTCTGTACCTGGCGAGCCTCAAGGTCGGCGGAGTCTACCTGCCGCTCAATACCGGCTACACCAGCGAGGAGATTCGCTACTTCCTCGGTGACGCCGAACCCGCCCTGTTCGTCTGCCGCCCGGATTCACTCACGGCCGCCCGCGAGGTCGCTGCCTCCTGCGGTGGCGCCCGAGTCGAATCCCTGGGCACCGCCGCCGACGGTAGCCTGATGGAGGCCGCCGAGGCGGCCACACCGGTCACCGAGATGCTCGAGCGCGGGCCGGATGACCTGGCCGCGATCCTCTACACCTCCGGCACCACCGGCCGCTCCAAGGGCGCCATGCTGAGCCATCGCAATCTTGGTTCCAACGCCGAGTCGCTGGTCGAGGCCTGGCGCTTCAACGAGCACGACCGGCTGATCCATGCCCTACCGATCTTCCATACCCATGGGCTGTTCGTGGCCTGCAACGTGATCCTGATGGCCGGCGCCAGCATGCGCTTCCTGGCGAAGTTCGACCCGGACGTCATCTTCGAGGAAATGGCCGAAGGCACCACCATGATGGGGGTGCCGACCTTCTACACCCGGCTGCTCAAGGATCCCCGCCTGACCCGCGAGGCCACCGCCCGCATGCGTCTGTTCACCTCGGGGTCGGCGCCGCTGACGGCGGAGACCCACGAGGCCTTCGAGGCCGCCACCGGCCACGCCATCCTCGAGCGCTACGGCATGACCGAAACCAACATGAACACTTCCAACCCCTACGACGGTGATCGCATCGCCGGCACCGTGGGCATGCCGCTGCCCGGCGTCGAGGTGCGCATCACCGACCGTGAGGGTGGCAACCATACGCCGCTGCCCCAGGGCGAGATCGGCATGCTCGAGGTGCGCGGCCCCAACGTGTTCCAGGGCTACTGGCGGATGCCCGAGAAGACCGCCGAGGAGTTGCTGGAAGACGGCTTCTTCATCACCGGCGACCTGGCGCAGATCGATGAGCGGGGCTATGTGCAGATCGTCGGACGCGACAAGGACCTGGTGATCTCCGGCGGCTACAACGTCTACCCCAAGGAGGTCGAGGGGCATATCGACGAGATGGACGGCGTCGTCGAATCCGCGGTCATCGGCCTGCCCCACCCTGACCTGGGCGAAGGGGTGACCGCGGTGGTGGTGCCCGCCGAAGGCGCCTCGCCCCAGGAGGCCGACGTCATCGCCGCGCTGAGCGACAAGCTGGCCCGCTACAAGCAGCCCAAGCGGGTATTCTTCGTCGACAGCCTGCCGCGCAATACCATGGGCAAGGTGCAGAAGAATCAGCTGCGCGATCGCTTCAAGGACACCTATCGCTGAGTCCGGGACGCCTTTTCGGCGCAGCTCGACACTCGCTCCATCATCGGCGGCGCCCTGCGGGGCGCCGCCGGCGTATTCCAGCACCTCCCGCTTCGGCATATTAGACGCCTGGCATCTATATCTTTTGACCAAGCGCGGCCCCGCGCACAGAGCGATATACTGATCACACCCTGTCCCGGAGATACCCCCATGCAGCCCATGGTGCGTGCCGCGGCCCTGACCGGCTACCGTACCCTGCTCGACGAGCAGGGTGTCGATGCCGACCAGGCGCTGGCACGACTGTCGTTGCCGCCGGACTACCTCGACCGGCCGGACCGCCTGATTCCGGTGGCCACCAAGATCGACCTGCTCGAACTGGGTGCCCAGATGAGCGGCTGTCGCCACTTCGGCCTGCTGCTGGGGCGCTACCAGAATATCTCGATGCTGGGCATGGTGGGCCTGCTGATCCAGCAGTGCGCCACCCTGCGCGAGGCGATGGTCACCGTGGCCGAGGAAATCGGCCGCCACGTGCAAGGACTCGATGTGCGTCTCGAGGAGCGCGATGACCAGGCCTACTACCACTTCACCTATCGTGTGCCCGGGCGCAGTGCCCCATCGCGCCAGCACAACGACAATACCTTGATGGGCGCCTACAACATCCTCACCTTTCTCTACGGCGAGCCGATCAAGCTACGCGCCGTCTACCTGTGCGGCGAGGAGCCACGAGACCTCGAACCCTACACCCAGCAGCTGCACTCGGCGCTGCGCTTCAATCATCCCGAGAACACCCTGGTGTTCGACCGCAGCTGTCTCGACCACGCCATCGCCGGAGGCAGTCCGGCCCTGCGGCACCTGATCAACTCCTTGATGCACCGTCATCGCTGGGACGACATCGAAAGCAAGGTGGAGTGGATCATCACCAACCTGCTGCCGCTCGATCAGGTCAGCCTGGAGGCCGTGGCCCAGGCCCTGGACGTACCACCACGTACCCTCCAGGACCGCCTGCTCAAGCGCGGCCTGAGCTTCCAGCAGTTGCTCGATCGCGTGCGCATGCGCAGCGCTCGGGTCTACATGCTCGACACCCAACTGAGCCTGACCGAGATCGCCGACCTGCTTGGCTACAGCCAATTGAGCGCCCTGACCCGCAGCTTCAAGCGGATCATGGGCGAGAGTCCCGCCCAATGGCGACGAAAGCATAAGACCGAAACGCTCGATATTGCGCGATCTGTCAAATAGCGCGCGCCTTCGGTCAATCCGCCCGGCCCTGCCTTCACTATGCTCGGTGTAGACAACAACGACAGCGTGAGGGGCCAGTCCATGACGTCCAGCCAAGACGACCGTTTCGACTATGACCAGATCATCATCGGCACCGGCTTCGGTGGCTCGGTGAGCGCGCTGAGGCTCTCGGAAAAGGGCCATCGCGTGCTGATGCTGGAGAAGGGCCGGCGCTGGAAGGACGAGGAATTTTCGGACAACTCCTGGAACCTGAAAAAATTCCTGTGGGCCCCCAGGCTCGGTCTAACCGGCAATCTGCAGATCAGCCTGACCCGCAAGATCACCGCCCTGCACGGCGTCGGCGTCGGCGGCGGCTCGCTGGTCTACGCCAATGTGCACCTGATTCCCAAGGACGAGGTCTTTGCCGCCGAGTCCTGGACCCGGGTCCATGGCGACTGGAAGCAACGCCTGGCGCCCTTCTACGGCCTGGCCCAGCGCATGCTCGGTGTCACCAAGAGCCACTACGAGAACGCCGCCGACGAAGCGCTGCAGGAAACCGCAAGGCGCATGGGCCGCGAACACACCTACCAGACGGTCAATACCGGGGTGCTGTTTCCCGAGGACCCCGACGACGCCAGCGGCGCCAAGCGAGGCGACCCCTACTTCGACGGCGACGGCCCCGAGCGCAACAGCTGTCAATACTGTGGCGGCTGCACCATGGGCTGTCGCCACAACGCCAAGAATACTCTGGTCAAGAACTATCTGTGGTTTGCCGAACGCAACGGCGTGGAAATACGCGCCGAGAGTGAGGTCACGCGCATCGAGGCGCTGCCCGATGCCAAGGGACAGCGCGACGGCAGCGCCGGCTACGAGATCACGGTGCAGTCCTCCACCGCCTGGTTCGCCAAGAAGCCCTACCGGCTGCGCTGCCGGGGCCTGGTGCTGTCCGCCGGCGTATTCGGCACCATCCCGCTGCTGCTCAAGGCCAGGGACCAGGACCAGACCCTGCCCCGGCTGTCATCGCGCCTGGGACGAGAGGTCCGCACCAACTCCGAGACGCTGATCGTCAACACCGCCAGGTTCGCCGACGCCAGCGGCCAGCCCCAGGAAATCTGCCACGGCCCGACCATCACCTCGATGTTCGATCCCGATGACGAGACCCGTATCGAGATCAACCGCTTCCCCCGCTACGGCGACGCCACCTTCGCGCTGCAGAGCGCCGTGCCGCTGACCGATACCCATGGTCAGGTGCCGCGCTCGGTCAGCATGCTGATCAATATCCTGCGCCAGCCGCTGACCACGTTGCGAATGCTCAACCCGGTGGGCAAGTCGAAACACTCGATCATCTTTCTGGTGATGCAGACCAGGGACACCTACGTCCACCTGAAGAGCCAGCGCCCCTGGTACACCATGTTCAAGCCCGGCTGGTCGGTATACCAGGACAAGGATGACCGGGCGCTGTCGAACTACTTCCCCATCGCCCACGAGGCGGCGCGTCACTTCGTCGAGGCCGCCGGTGGCGGCGAGGCCGGCAACGTGGCCACCGAAGTGCTCTCCGGCGCCCCCAGCACCGCCCACCTGATGGGCGGCGTCGCCATCGGCACCAGCGCCGAGGATGGCGTCGTCGATGATCGCGGTCGCGCCTTCGGCTACCACAATCTGAGGGTCATCGATGGCTCGCTGATTCCCGGCAACCTGGGGGTGAACCCTTCGCTGACCATCCTCGCCCTGGCGGAGTACGCCTGGGCAGAGGAGCCTGTGTTCGATGAAGGACGGGCCGCCGAGGTGTCGCGCGTCCACTTTTCCAAGCCCCTGCCGGGCTCCTGCTCGGCGCTGGACGGCCACGGCGACCTGCATGGCCTGATTGCCAGCGACGCCGCCACAACGACCACCGCGACCTCTGGAGTCGACGCATGAATGCCCCCCTGATGTCACCCGATCCCCGCACCCTCGATCAGCTTGAGCAGTCCTTCCACCAGCAGCGAAGCGCCTATCTGGCGGCGCCGGTGCCAAGCTACCGGGAGCGCATCGGCCACCTCAAGGCCCTGGCCAACATGCTCAAGGACCACCAGGAGGCGTTCGTCCAGGCGATCAGCGACGACTTCGGCAATCGCTCCCGCGAGGAGACCCTGTTCTGCGAGTTCGTGGTGGTGCTCGGCGATATCAAGGACGCCATCAAGCACCTGAAGTCGTGGATGAAGCCCCAGCGCCGGCGGGTCGACCACAGCCTCTACTTCGGTGCACGCAACAGCGTTATCCCGCAACCGCTGGGCGTCGTCGGTGTACTGGTGCCCTGGAACTTTCCGCTGAACCTGAGCCTCGCCCCCTTGATCGGCATCTTCGCCGCCGGCAACCGGGCGCTGGTCAAGATGTCGGATCGTTCTCCCCGACTGGCCCAACTGCTGATCGACCTCAGCCCCGACTACTTCCCCGAGGAAAAGCTCAAGTTCTTCGCCGACGACGGCGAGCTGGGGCCTCACTTCACCCGCCTGCCCTTCGACCATCTGGTGTTCACCGGGTCCACCGCCACCGGGCGCAAGGTCATGGCCAACGCCGCCGACAACCTGACCCCGGTCACCCTGGAACTGGGCGGCAAGGCGCCGGCAATCATCGCCCCGGACTTCTCCCTGGCCGAGGCCGCTCGGCGAATCCTGTTCGTCAAGCTGCTCAACGCCGGCCAGATCTGTACCACGGTGGACTACCTGTTTCTCCCGGAAGGTAGCGTGGATGCCCTGGTCGACGCCGCCAAGGGCATCGTCGGACACCGCTATCCGGATCTCGCCAGTCCCGACTACACCTCGATCATCGACGACGCCTCCTTCGCCCGGCTCGAGGCGACCCTGGAGGACGCCAGGGCCAAGGGCGCGCGGGTGATTCCCCTGTCGCAACAGCAAAGCAACCCTGAGACACGCAAGTTCGCCCCGCACCTGGTGCTGGACGTGACCGATGACATGGAGATCATGCAGCGCGAAATCTTCGGTCCGCTGCTACCGGTCAAGACCTACCGCCAGCCGGAAGAAGTCATCGACTACATCAACGCACGTCCTCGTCCGCTGGCGCTGTATCCGTTCTCCCAGGACAGGGCGCTGGTGGACCTTTACATCGAGCGTATCCAGTCGGGCGGCGTCTCGGTCAACCATGCACTGTTGCACGTGGGCCAGCATGACCTGCCGTTCGGTGGCGTGGGTGATAGCGGCATGGGTCACTACCACGGCCGCGACGGCTTCATCACCTTCTCCAAGATGCGCCCGGTCTACCGTCAGGGCCCTGTCGACAGCATGAAACTGTTGATACCGCCCTACACCAGCACCACCCACAAGGTCCTCAAACTGATGCAGTGGCTGGTCCGCTAGCACGTTCAACAACAACACTTACGATTGCTGCTGTCGCGCCTGGTCCTGACGCCGCGACGCCTCGAGAAACCAAGATGACCATCGACACCGCTTCCGCCGCAGCCTCGCCCCTGCCCTCCTACCTCGAGCGAATTAGTCGTTTTCCGGCGATTCGCGATCGCGCCGACATCGAGGTCATCGAGGCGACCCCCTGGGCCTCGCTGGAGCTGCCCGACAGCACCCTCGAGCTGATTCAGATCAGCGCCAGGCGCCGACCCGACGCCACCGCGCTGCGATTCGTGATGGACACCACGGCCCAGCAGCAGGGACAGCGCTACACCTACGCCGAGTTTCTTGCCCGTGTGGTGCAGGCTGCCAACGCCTTTCACCGCCTCGGCGTGGACTCAGACGACGTGGTGTCCTTTCTGCTGCCGAGCCTGCCCCAGACCCACTTCACCCTGTGGGGCGGCGAGGCGGCCGGCGTGGTCAACCCGATCAACCCGATGCTGGAGCCCGAGCATATCGCCGGCATCATGAACGCCGCCGGCACCCGAGTGCTGGTGGCGCTGGCGCCCTTTCCGGGCAGCGACATCTGGGACAAGGTGGAAGCCATCAAGGACCGGGTACCGAGCCTTGAAAAGGTGCTGTACGTCGATGCCGCGCGCTTTCTCGGCGATGACGAAGCCCGCGCTCTGCGCGAACGTCTGCCGCTGCCCGACGCCGCCGACTGGTGCGAGGACTTCGACCGTTGCCTCGATCGGGCCCCCGCCGATCGGCTCATCAATGAACGTAAGATTCACCCCGAGGAGCGCGCCTCGCTGTTCCACACCGGGGGCACCACCGGGTTGCCCAAGCTGGCACCCCATAGCCACGCCAACGAGGTGGCCAACGCGGCGATGATGCAGATGCTGTTTCGCCACCGGGAGGACGCGGTGATCCTCTGTGGCCTGCCGCTGTTTCACGTCAACGCCGTACTGATCACCGGCCTGGTGCCGCTGATGATCGGCGCCGAGATACTGCTGGCCACCCCGGGCGGCTTCCGCAGCCCCGGCCTGGTCGACAGCTTCTGGTCGCTGGTGGAGCGCCACCGGGTCAGCTTCTTCAGTGCGGTGCCGGCGATCTTCTCTCGCCTGCTCGAGGTGCCCTTCGGTGACGCCGAGGTATCGAGCCTCGAAAGTGCATTGAGCGGCGGCGCCCCCCTGCCCCGGGCGGTCCACGGCCACTTCGAGGAACTGACCGGCATCTCGCTGATCGAGGGCTTCGGCATGACCGAAGGCACCTGCGGCAGCATGGCCAACCCGCTCGCAGGCGAGCGTCGCACGGGATCGGTGGGCCTGGCGCTGCCCTATACCGGTGCTCGGGTGGTCGCCCTCGACGACCAGGGCCGCTACCTGCACGACTGTGCAGTCAACGAGATCGGGACGCTGTTGATCCGCGGCCCCAACGTCTTCGACGGTTACTCCAGGCCCGAACAGAACCGCGACATCTGGGTCGAGGATGGCTGGTTCAACACCGGCGACCTGGCCCGCCAGGATGCCGATGGCTATTTGTGGATCACCGGGCGCGCCAAGGATCTGATCATCCGCGGGGGGCACAACATCGATCCACAGATGATCGAAGACGCGCTCTACCGCCACCCCGCGGTGCAGATGGCCGCCGCCGTGGGCAAGCCCTGCGACCGGGTCGGCGAACTGCCGGTGGCCTACGTCAGCCTGCAGCCCAATCGCCAGGTCAACGAAGACGACCTGCTCAGCCACTGTCAGGCCCACCTGGCCGAGAAGGCCGCCATCCCCAAGAACATCTGGATCCTCGACAGCATTCCGCTGACGGCGGTGGGCAAGGTGTTCAAGCCGGCCCTGCGACAGGACGCGGTCGCCCGGGTCTATGGCGAGATCGCCAACGCCGAACTGGGGCCCGGGGTGGCACTCATCACGGCATGCCAGGATGCGACCCTCGGCCTGGTGGCGGAGATCAGGGTGCCGGGCGATGTCGATCTCTCCTCTCTCAAGGCCCGCCTCGAGGCCTTCCCGATTCCCTGTCGCTGGCGACAGGCATCCTGATCACCGAGAGCGTTTGGCACACCGTCGACCACCACCATCCACAAGAGGCCACGCTTGTCAGACTGCCATGACAGGCTGGCGGCTGGAGAGCCACCATGTTCGAACATCGTCACTTCGTCATCACCGGAGGTTCCTCGGGTCTGGGCCTGGCGCTGGCACAGCGGCTGGTACGCGAGGGCGCGCGGGTCACCCTGGTGGCCCGCAACGAACAGCGCCTGCTTGCCGCGCTCGAGACGCTGCGAGGCGAGTCGCCGGCGGCGGTGGTCGACTGCCGGGTGGTGGACGTCACCGATGAAACCGCGACGCAGGAGGCCATGGCCGCCATCGCCGCCGAAAGCGGCGCCATCGACGGTCTGATCAACTGCGCCGGGGTAATGCGCGAGGGTTACTTCGAGACACTGACCCAGCGGGACTTTCGCGAGGTCATGGAGGTCAACTACTTCGGCCCGCTCAACGCCACTCGGGCGGCGCTGCCGTTCCTGGCGGCCCAGGGCGGGCGCCAGCACGGACACAAGGGCAATGCCCCCGCGGCCTGGCTGATCAATATTGCCTCGGTGGCGGGCTTGACCGGGGTCTTCGGCTACACCCCCTACTGCGCCAGCAAGCACGCCCTGGTGGGGCTGACCGAGTCGCTCTACTACGAGCTCGCGCCCCAGGGCATCCGGGTTCAGCTGGTGTGCCCCGGCGAGTTCGACTCTCCCATGGTCGACACCCTGGAACAGGGCCGGACGCCGGAAAATCGCGCCCAGACCCTGTCCATCCCCAAGGCCAGCCTGGACGCCATCGCCGACGATACCCTCACGGGACTGCACAAGGGTGACTACCTGATCGTGCCGACCCGCCAGGCACGCCTGGCCACCCTTGGCATGCGCCTGGTGCCGGGTCTGTCACGCAAGCTGATGACGCGGACCCTGGCGCGGGTCTATCGAGGCCCTGCCCGCGAGCCGCTGGAGCCGGGCGGGCAGACCTGAGCCAGGCCAGGCATCACTACCGATCCTTGCGTGACTGCACAAAAGTCTGATGGTCCTGGGCCACACAACGCGCGTAGCTGTGCGCCAGGGTGGTCACCATCTCGACCACCTGATCGAGGTGACCGTCGACCCGCCGGCCGACCGCCCGGGCAAAACGGCCCGGATCGTCCGGCGTCAGCGCAGCGGCGCCGCGCAGGTGCTCGCGGGCGAGGATGCCACCCCACTGCTTTACCAGCTGGCGATAGTCCTTGCCGCCCTTCAGCTTGTGGGTAGGAAAGTCTTCCTTGTAGGGCGAGCGCTCGCGCACCGAGAACACCTTGTCGCCCAGGTGCAGCCAGCCCAGGTAGATATCCGGGTGTTCGGCGATGGCGTGGAAAGCGGCGGCATGGCGAATGCCCTCATGGGGAAAGGTCGCCTTCCAGGCGCGCTTGCCGGCCTCGCTCATCAGCACCAGCCCGGCCGGCCCAGGCTGCTCCTTGACGTCGAGAATGACATCGTCGTGCTCGTGGTCCTTGCCACCCTCGATCAGCACGTAGAAACGGTCCAGTCCCAGTGAACCGGTGCCCGCATCCAGACGCCGCGCGGTGTCCTTGATGCGAAAGTGCTCGTCCTCGGACTCGCTGCGCTCGCCTTTCAGGGTATCGCGATACTCCTCGTTGATGGCCTTGCGCAACTGGCTGTCCAGGTGGGCAGGCAGGTTGGACAGCTTGCCCTCACGCTCGAGCCGGCGGCCGTCATCGTCGAGCCGGGTCCACTTGTCGAGCATCTTGGCCCGACTCTTCTTGCGCTCGACCTTTTGCATGAACGGCTTGAGCGGCCCCTTGGCGCTCTCCACATTGACGTACCCTGGGGTCTCGCCTCGGCGATGGTCGGCAAGCTCCCGATGGTAGGCAAGCACCAGGTGCTTGAGACCACGGCGCAGCGCCTTGGGCGAAAGACCCTGATTGTCGTGGGCGTCCAGCACCAGACTGATGGCCAGGCGCCAGAGATCATACTGATAGTCACCGATCAGCGAGTCGTCGAAATCGTCCATGCCGTAGCGCACGTGGTCATCGTGGTGGCCATAGGCGCCGAAGTTGAAGGCGTGGGCGTCACCCTGCAACCAGGTCTGGGTGTCGACCTGACCGCCGTAGAGCGAAAAGCGCCAGTCATGCCAGACATCGGCCCAGTACAGATGATTGGTGCCTCGAAAGAAGGCGTAGGGCGAGGCCGCGATCTTGTCGAACTTGGCCTGCCGGTCGTCTTCCCTGAGACCGGTATTGGCTGCCTCGATGGCGTCAAGCACCTGACGCGGACGATTGTGGCGAGTCAAGGGTAGCGACATGCGGTTCTCCTGTGCGGGGGGGACAACGATCTTCCAGTGAGTGCCGATTTCCGCCATTGTGGGGACAAGGACGCGATAGACTTGTCCTCAAGCATACCGTCTGGGAGAGGGACATGCCTGCGCCGTCCACCAACCTGAACGCCACCCGCCAGCCAGGCGCCCCGGGCCACGCATCAGGCGCCCGCGCATCCCACCCCATGACGCTTGATCTCGCGACGCTGCGACGAGCCCGGCTCAGCCGGGACCCACGCTTCGACGGTCGCTTCTTCGTGGCGGTGCTGACCACCGGTATCTTCTGTCGGCCCATCTGTCCGGCGCGACTGCCGCGGGAAGACAACGTGCGCTACTACGAAAGTGCGCTGGGCGCGCTCCAGGCGGGTTACCGACCGTGTCTGCGCTGTCGTCCCGACAGCGCCCCGGGCTCGCCTGCCTGGCAAGGTAGTGACACCACCCTCAAGCGAGCGCTTGCGCTGATCGACCAGGGCGCGCTGGATGGTGACTCGGTCGAGGCCCTGGCCGCACGGCTCGGTATCGGAGCTCGCCATCTGCGAGGGCTGTTTCAGCGCCACCTGGGCATTTCGCCATCAGGCTATGCGCAGCATCGTCGCTGTCTGTTCGCCAAACAGTTGCTGCATGAATCGAGCCTGACCATCGGCGAGGTCGCGCTGGCCAGCGGCTTCGGCAGCGTACGACGCTTCAACGAGGTGTTCCGCGAGCGCATCGGACTCAGCCCCCGTGATATTCGCCGGCGCGTGTCGAGCAGCAGCCCGCGCAAGGACACGGGGCAGGGGCTCGGCCAGTGCCTGAGCCTGACCCTCGGCTATCGTCCCCCTTACGCCTTCGCCACGCTGCACGACTTCTTCGCTCGCCGAGCGATCCGCGGTCTCGAGTGGGTCGGCGACGATCACTACGGCCGACGTTTCCGCTGGCGTAGCGCCCGTGGGCACTTCACCGCCTTCCATCAGCCCGAACGCCATGGCTTTCGTGTCGAACTGGTCATCGACGATCTGAATCAGGTGACCGGCGTCATCGCCAATATTCGGCGCATGCTCGACCTGGACGCTACCCCCTCATTGATCGACGCGACCCTGCGCGACGCGGCTCCCGGTCTGTCACTGGTGGAAGGCCTGCGCCTGCCTGGGCTATGGTCACCCTTCGAGGCTGCCGTTCGCGCCGTACTCGGCCAGCAGGTCAGCCTCGTCCAGGCGCGCGCCCTGACCCAGACGCTGGTCGATGCCCTCGGCGAGAGGACCCCGGACGGTGGCTGCCACTTTCCGAGCGCGGCGTCGCTGGCAGGCTCGCCGCTTGCCTTTCTCGGCATGCCCGACAGCCGACGCCAGACGCTTCGACGCCTGGCCGAGGCGGTGGCAGGTGACGAGCGCAAGCCTCCGCACTGGGAGGACATTCTCGGCATCGGCCCCTGGACCGCCGGCTACGCTCGTCTAAGGGGCGAAAGCGACCCCGATGTCTGGCTCGCCGGTGACGCCGTGATTCGACGCGTCCTGTCCCCCCCTTCATTGGCTGGGGGCGACAGCGACATCGGCATCGACATTGACAAGGCCCGCCCCTGGCGCAGCTATCTGCTGCTGCAACTCTGGAGTCATGACCATGACAACGACCCTTGATCCCATCGCCTGTCTCGACGCCTTCGCTGGACTCGAGGTCTACCATCCGCCCGAGGTCGACGCCCTGGGAGCCATCGTCATCGCCGCTACCGCTGGCGGCGTCGCCCGACTCGACTTTATCGACGTCGGCCGGGCCGAGACCATCACGACTCGCCCCTCGGAGCACACTCGCGCCTGCCGCGAACAGCTTGATGACTACTTTCAGGGGCGACGCCAGAGCTTCTCGCTGCCGCTGGATCCCCATGGCACCGACTTCCAGCGTCAGGTGTGGAAGGCGCTGTCGGAGATCCCCTTCGGCGAGACCCGAAGCTACGCCCAGATCGCCGAAGGACTCGGCCGCAAGGGAGCCCACCGGGCGGTGGGCGCGGCCAATGGACGTAATCCCATCGCCATCGTGGTGCCCTGCCACCGGGTCATCGGCAGTGATGGCAGTCTGACCGGTTATGCAGGTGGCATGGGGCGCAAGCAATGGCTGCTGGCCTTCGAGGCCCAGGAAGTGCCGCTGGAGCTATGCTGACCAGCTTGTGACCTCCTGACCGCCTGACCGCCTGACAGGGCTCTCTATCGCCAAGCGGCCCCTCTTCAGGATTCGACGCTGGCGGTCGCGACCCTGGGATCGAATACCAGGTGGGCGCGGATCGCCTGGACGCCATCGAGGGGTTGTTCGTAGCTCCACACCGAATCTTCGTAACGGCGGCCGTTGACCTCCACATGGAAGTAGCGAGCGTCACCCTTGAACGGGCAGTGGGTCCGGGTGTCGCTTTCCACCAGACGGCTCATGTCGACGTCGCTGCGAGGCAGGTAGAGACGTGGCGGGTAGCCCGGTTCGGTGAGTTCCAGCGCGTGCAGGGTGTCGGCCAGGACCTGGCCTTCGACGTCCACTCTTACGCGGGTGGTCAAGGGGTAGATCGAGATTCGCTCCGTACGGGGGGTATCCATCGGCAGCATCCTCTGCGTGTCGGGAAGATGACGGTCTCGTCGAGTGCTGGCGAAGACCGAACCGGATTCCCGGGTGCCCTGCGCGGGCCCATTCCGAAGACCCCCGACGCCATCGCCTGCTCTCAAATTTCCATGAATCACAGTACCACGCCTGTAGAACACACTTTCAGCGTACTTTTTGCTGATTCAGCCTGATGCGCCGATTCAGCACAGCACTATCGCCCAGAGCTAGTGAGTGCTTATTAAGTGGTATCCGATATCCAGGTTTTTTATGCTAAGGATCGGGCGTGCGCTGAAATTCGGGCGTCGCTCTTGTCATGTCGTCCGTCCATTCGACTGCCCCCTCGTTCGACTGACCTGGTGTCTCATTCGCCCCATCGCCATCCAACGCTCATCCAAGGACATCCGATGCCCCCCTTTGCACGTACCTCCCTCATTCTGGCGCTTCCTCTGCTGACCACCGCCTGCGCCGGCATGTCCACCAGCAAGCCTGCCGTGGCCCAGCAGCTCGACTGGACCGCCGCTCCGGTCTATTCCACCCTGACCCTGAGCGCCGGCTTCCAGCCGGATCCCCAGACCCTCGACGTGATGGCCGGCGGCAATACCCGGGCCAGTGTGGTCAGCGCCGACTGCGCCGGCTTCGTCAACGCCGAGGCTCCGGATGTGGACATCAACTACACCGCCGGCAGCTATCCGCTGAAGATCGCCGCCACCTCGGCCAGCGATACCACCCTGGTGGTCTACGACGCCAGCGGCATCTGGCACTGCAGCGATGACGCCGACGGCACCGATCCGGCGGTGGTACTGACCTCGCCCCCCAGCGGCAACTACAACGTCTGGGTCGGCAGCTACGATGGCAGCGGCCAGCTGGCACCCGCGACCCTGGTGGTATCCGAGTCGCTGTCCACCAGCAGTGCAGCGTCGGCCGGCGCCTCTGCCAGCGCATCGAGCAGCTACGTCGGTGGCGAGATCGAGTGGGGCGACGACGGCAGCCAGTGGAGCCACGACGGTGAGTGCGATGATCCTCGCTTCGCCGGCCCCGGCGTTGCCAGCGGCAATATCGAAGCCGATCGCTTCCACGACGCCAGCGACTGCCGCAGTCTGTATGAACAGGGCCGCCTCTACCTGCGCTAAGGCTTGCCTAAAAAGTACTGGCGCTCGTCGACTTTTCGGACAGCGCCTAAGGCTTGTCTGAAAAGTGCCGGCGCTGGCTCACTGGAGGGATAAGGCCCTGGCCGAAGGGCCAGTCGGCCAGACTGGGGATAGAGTGGAGATTGAGTTGAGATAGGGTGGAGACAGAGCGCAGACAGAGAGGGGGCATGACGCCCCCTGTCCATGCCACCTGCCTTCCGTTATCTCCTTTCATTTCACTGTCACCTCGAGGTGACAGACTGGACTGCCACTTCTCGCGGTGACGTCATGGAACACAGCCCTCAACAATCGCAGCAACCCCTCCGACAACAGCCGCGACGCCACCTGGATATCTTTCTGACCTTCCTTGGCCTCGGGCTGACGTCCTTCGGCGGTCCGGTCGCTCATCTGGGGTACTTCCATCAGGTCTTCGTCAAGCGCCGAGCCTGGCTGAGCGAATCCGCCTACGCCGAACTGGTGGCGCTGTGCCAATTTCTTCCCGGCCCGGCCAGCAGCCAGGTGGGGCTTGCCATCGGACTGATCCGCGGCGGCCTGGTCGGCGCCCTGCTGGCCTGGCTCGCCTTCACCCTGCCCTCGGCACTGGCGATGATGGCCTTCGCCTATGGTGCCGGTGCCATGGACGGCGCCCTTGGCGAAGCGCTGATCCACTCGCTCAAGCTGGTCGCCGTGGTGGTCGTCGCCCAGGCCCTGACCGGCATGGCCCGCAGCCTCTGCCCGGATCTTCCACGTGCCGGGATGGCGCTGGTGGCGCTTGCCATCATGCTGGTCGTCGGCGGCATCGGCGCCCAGGTGGCGGTCATCGTGCTGGGAGCCCTGGCAGGTCTCCTGCTGCTGGAAGGCGCGACGCCAACGTCGAACGACGACGCTGGCGTGCCGGCGCCATCACTGGCGTCCTGGGCGAGTCCCGTTGCCCTGGCGCTCTTCGTGCTGCTGCTGGGAGGGCTGCCCCTGCTGCACTGGCTCTCGCCCAACGCCTGGACGACGCTGGCCGACGGCTTCTATCGCGCCGGCGCACTGGTGTTTGGCGGGGGCCATGTGGTGTTGCCGCTGCTGGACGCAGAGGTGGTCGGCCGCGGGCTGGTCTCGATTCAGGAGTTTACGGCTGGCTACGGTGCCGCCCAGGCTGTTCCGGGGCCGCTGTTCACCTTCGCCGCCTATCTGGGCAGCGTTGCCGGCGGCGTGTGGGCGGGCGCCCTGGCGCTGGTCGCCATCTTCCTTCCCGGGGCCCTGCTGGTGATCGGGCTGTTGCCGGCCTGGCAACGGCTCGGCCGTCGCCCTCGCCTGAGGGCCGCCATGAGCGGTGCCAACGCCGCTGTGGTCGGGCTGCTGGGGGCCGCCTTCATCGATCCGGTGTGGCAAAGCGCCATCGTCTCGACCCTCGACATGGCGATCGTGGTGGCAGGATTCGTGCTGCTGAAGCGGCTGCCGGTGTGGGCACTGGTGCTGGCGTTTCTGGCGTTGGGGCTGGTCAGGGGGCTGCTGGGCTAGGGCTTGTCTGAAAAGTGCCTGCGCTCGGTAATACGGCGTTAAAAATCGGCTGGTGCGCCAGCCCGGTCAAAATGCTCATTTACACCCCGTAAACTGCGCTTTCTCACCGATTTTTGCCTTGTCTAACCTTCGCTCGTCGACTTTTCGGACAGCGCCTAGGGCTTGGCGGGTACGAAAGGTGCCTGCCTGCCCATGAAGAAGGTGTCGCTCCCGACGCCGGCGATACCAGCAGCCGGCCGTCAGGTCCGGCCCGGACTCAGCAGGGAGTGCCGGCGTGATCCCGCTTCAACTGGTAGAACTGGTCGACGATGTCGTCCATGGCCTCGGCGTCATAGGGACACAGGCCACTGACCACCAGCTTCTTGCCACCATGACCGATACTTTCTCCAGCGGCGTCGATGGCGAACTCGAGATGCACGTCACCGCGCTTGCCGATGACATCCAGGCGGGAATCCAGCAGCCGTAACGCTGGCGCCAGCGCATCCAGTCGCGTCAGCGAAAAGCCCATGCTGTCGTAGATCACCAGCGGCCGCTTGGGATTGAACATGACACCGCAGTCTTCCATCAGCGGCTTCATGTAGTGAGGAAAGTTCTTTCCAGAAAACGCCACGTAGCAGCGCGTGAAGGCTTCGACGACGCTCTCGTCGAAGGTCACCTCTCCGCGCCGTTCGACCTCCAGATAGCACTTGCCGTCATCGTCCAGCACCCGTATCACCCGGTCGCCTTCCTCGCGAAAACTGAGCGCCCGATCCGCCCCCACCATGGCGAGAAAGCGAAAGTTCATGTGCGGCGACAGTCCGAAACGCTTCAGCACCAGAGCGAACAACAGGTCGCCCGGTACGCAGAACCGCCGTGCGCCCGGTGTGTGAATGGGGTTGAAGTCGCCGGCTATGCACTTGGCGAAGCGGCTCGCCTGGTCAGCGGAAATCACGATGCGATCATCGACGCAGGAGTGGTAGTCATCAAGAAACATGGAGCAGGCGCCTGGCTGAAACTGAAGATGGAGCTCCCGGAGGCTCTCCAGGCGAGCATGATGCCACAGAACCTGCCGAGATGAGCACCGCCGGCATCAACTAGCACAGATTCTTGCCCCGACAACCGGACAGGGCCTCACTACTCCTACCAAAGGTGCATTCCAGCGCGCCTTTGGCAGCATATTGCAGTGCAAAACGCTGTGGTAGTCTCGACGTCGATTTCTCCCTTTCTCATTCACTTTCAGGATGACATCGTCATGCATAATTATGACAACAAGAGGATACGACGACCGGGTCGCTGGCTCGTCCTCGCCGCTCTGCTGCTGATGGGGCTCACCCTGGCGGGAGCCAGCCAAGCGGTGACCGGAGAACTCGACCTCACCGGCTCCTTCGCCGGCTTTCTGGCGGTGGCCATCTTCGTGCTGGCCTACGCCCTGGTGATGGCGGAAGAAAAGCTGCACATGCGCAAGTCCAAGCCCGTGCTGGTGGCGGCAGGCCTTATCTGGGCGCTGATCGGCTGGACCTACGTGCAATCCGGTATGCCGGATGAGGCCGAGCATGCCTTCCATATGACGCTGCTGGAATTCTCCGAGCTGATGCTGTTCCTGCTGGTAGCGATGACCTACATCAACGCCATGGACGAGCGCCGGATCTTCGATGGCCTGCGTTCCTGGATGGTCCAGAAAGGCTTCAGCTACCGCACCCTGTTCTGGCTCACCGGCGGCCTTGCCTTCGTCATCTCGCCGATCGCCGACAACCTGACCACGGCGTTGCTGATGTGTGCGGTGGTGACCAAGGTGGCCGAAGGTGACAAGCGCTTCATCAATCTCTGCTGTATCAACATCGTGGTCGCGGCCAACGCAGGTGGCGCCTTCAGCCCCTTCGGCGACATCACCACCCTGATGGTCTGGCAGGCCGGCCTGATCGAATTTCAGGAGTTCTTCGAACTGCTGATTCCCTCGCTGATCAACTTTGTGGTCCCGGCGGTGGTGATGAGCTTCTTCATCCACAATCGCACCCCGGACAGCCTCGAGGAGACGGTGGAGCTCAAGCGTGGGGCACGCCGCATCATCGTCCTGTTCCTGCTCACGGTGGCCACCGCCGTTGCCTGCCACACCCTGCTGCACCTGCCGCCGGTGCTTGGCATGATGACCGGACTGGGCTATCTGCAGTTCTTTGGCTTCTATCTGCGCAAGAGCCTGCCCAAGTCGCTGGACCGCAAGCGCACCGTCTATACCCAGAAGGGCGACTGGAAGAAGCTCGAGCAACTCGGCAGCGTGGTCCCCTTCGATGTGTTCAACCGGGTCGCCCGGGCTGAGTGGGACACCCTGCTGTTCTTCTATGGTGTCGTCATGTGCGTTGGCGGTCTTGGCTTCATGGGCTATCTCGGACTGCTGTCTGACGTGATGTACAACCAGTGGGACGCGACCTGGGCCAATATCGCGCTCGGTGTCATTTCGGCGGTGGTCGACAACATTCCGGTGATGTTCGCGGTACTGACCATGGAGCCAGAGATGTCCCACGGCCACTGGCTGTTGATCACCCTGACCGCTGGCGTCGGTGGTAGCCTGCTGTCGATCGGTTCCGCTGCTGGCGTCGCGCTGATGGGCCAGGCACGCGGCTATTACACCTTCATGGGCCACCTGCGCTGGGCCCCGGTGATCGCGCTGGGCTATGCCGCCAGCGTCGCGGCGCACCTGTGGTTGAACCAGGCCAGCTTCGCCATTCAGGGCTGAATCCCGGCCGTCCCTCTCTCTGCCATGCCACCTTCGCAAGCACCACATCGCCTTGCGTTGGTGGCATAAACTCTTTACTACCTCTCTTTTCCCCCACAGTGACTCACCTTAGGATAAGCTTGTTAATGCACAAGCTGGGCGCATTTGATGCGTAACGACATCTGGCTATCTACCTATAAAGAGCGTTTTTCTGCGGCCAAGCCCAAGAAATGCGACGTCGCAAGGAAGCCATGCAGGGAATCCGGAGCACTATGACACAGTGGATGCCACTCTCCAGGTGGCGATTGTCCTCAATCGAGGCTGCAGAGAGGCTGCGTTGATGCGTCGGTTATCTCTTCGCCTCCTGTTCTGCATCTGGACGGTCCTGATCTCCGGAGGGCTGGCCAGCACGGCTGCGTGGGGAAAGACCGCAGACGAGGTGGTGGTCATTTCTCATCCTGGCCTTGCCCTGAGCGAGCTCGACCGCGATACCTTGCGGGCGATCTTTGCCATGCGCCTGCGCACCTGGCCCAGCGGGCAAGGCGCGGAGGTGTACGTCCTGGCCAGTGATGACCCCGTCCACGCCACCTTCGTCAAGGAATGGCTGTCTGTCTATCCTCACCAGTTGCAGCTGGCCTGGGACCGCATCGTCTTTTCGGGTACCGGGCAGGCGCCACATCGTGTGCGCAGTCAGCAAGACATGATCGACACGGTGGCCACCACCCCCGGAGCCATCGGCTACATCGAAAGGGAGTATCTGGATGAGCGCGTCCAAGCCATTGCCAGGGATTAGGTCGGTGGGATGCCGCCTGGGGCTGTTGGTGCCGCTGCTGCTGGTGTCCACCGCACAGGCGTCCCCCCTGGACACCTTCCAGGTGCACGGTTTTCTGAGCCAGGCGCTGGTGATCACCGACGACAACAACATGTTCGGCGACAGCAGCGATAGTGGCGGCAGCTGGGACTACACGGAGCTCGGCATCAACGCCTCCATCCGACCCACCGAGAACCTGCTGCTGGCCGCCCAGGCCCTGAGCCGGCGCGCCGGCGAGGTCGACAACGGTTCGGTGGAACTCGACTACGGTATCGTCGACTGGCAGATGCTGTCCGATCGGGATCGCACCTTCGGCATTCAGGTCGGGCGCTTCAAGAACCCCTTCGGCTTCTACAACCAGACCCGGGACGTGGCTTTTACCCGCCCCAGCATTCTGCTGCCGCAGTCGATCTATTTCGACCGCACCCGTTCCCTGGGGCTGTCTGCCGACGGCGTCAGCCTCTACCATGAAGAACGTATCGACAATGGCGTGATCCACGCCCAGCTGGGTGTGGGCCAGGCCCAGGTGGATGACGATGTGGAAGAGGTGCTGGGGCTCGATGTGTTGCCCGGCTCCTTCGACGCCGACACCTCGGCGGTAGGCCAGGTGCGCTACGAACACGACGGCGGTCGCATGGTATTTGCCGTCAGCGCGGCTTCGGTCAAGGCCGACTACGACTCCCCCGGTGCCTTTCCCGGAGACGGCAAGCTCGATTTCCAGCCGTGGATCTTCTCTGCTCAATACAACGCCGAGCTGTGGAGCCTGACCGCGGAGTACGCGCTGCGCGACGTCAGCCTCACCGGCTTCGACGCCTTCGAGGACAACGAGAACCAGGGTGAAAGCTGGTACGTGCAATATCGCCGGCGCTTCCTCGACGACTGGCGCTGGCTGGTCCGCTACGACAGCCTGGTCAACGACCGCGACGACCGCAACGGCACCGACTACGAACGCGAAGGCCGTGGTCCGGCCCACTCCCAGTACGCCAATGACTGGACCTTCGGTCTGCAATGGCAGCCCCATTCACGGGTCATGCTGGCGGGCGAGTATCACTATGTGGACGGGACCGCCTGGCTGCCGGTTCAGGATAATCCAGATCCTGAAGACACCGAGCGACGTTGGAACATGTGGCTCTTCCAGCTCTCGTTGAGGTTCTGATGCCGGTTACCAGCCCGTCACGCCCCGAGCGCCTTCGCCTGGGCCTCACATGGCGAGTGGTCACCCTCACCAGCCTTTTGCTGGTGGCATTGGCAGTGCTGTTCACCTATTTGTCTCACACCAACCTGACACGTCAGTTCACCGCTACGCGCCAGGAGCAGATCGAGCGCCAGCAGCGTGAGCTCGAGTTCGCCATCCGCCGTTCGGAAAAAGGGTTGCAGCAACTGGCGGGACTGATCGCGGCCTCGCCCGACCTGGGCCCTGCGCTGGAGCAGGGGGCCCCGCCGTCACCGCCCGAGGCGCTGTCCCCTGCGCTGGCCTCACTGTGGCCCTCGCTCCAGCTGGAGGCGGGCATCGAACAGATGCTGGTCTACGATGACCGCACCCGTGCGGTCATGTCGCTGGGGCTCGAACCAGGCCAGTCGCCGCCGCCTCATTATCGGCGCTGGGTGGAAAGCGTCATGTCCCGGGAGCTCCCCCTGTCGCCGCTCGAGTGCTCTCCCGAGTGCCGCCAGTATGCCGTGGTCCCGATACTGGCCAGCGGCGGCAGCGCAGGCACCCTGCTGCTGTCTCGCTCGTTGGCGGACGTCGCCCGCCAGACTCGCGAGATATCCACCAGCGAGGTCGCCCTGATCAGCGTCGATACCAGCGCCACCGAAGCCGCCTTTGAACCACGTCGACTGGACGGCTGGAAGGGACGGGTACAGGCGGTGACCAACGCCTCACAGAGCCTGCCGCTGCTGCACCAGGCAAGCCGAAAAGGTTCCCTCGAGGCATTGGCGCAGGAACCCCTGCGCCTCGAACAGCAGGGACGTCATCTGGAGCTTTCCGCCGTCCCGCTGACCTCGTCCTCCGGGGCTCGTGCACCCGCCTATTTCGTGCTGATCTCGGACATCACCACCCAGATCCATGCCATCCAGCTCGATACCCGGACCCAGATGATGGCCAGTCTGTTTGGCTGGCTGTCTGCCGAACTCCTGCTGCTGGCGATCCTGCTGCGTCCCATGGCTCGACTGCGCCGGGTGGCCTCGGTGCTGCCGCCGCTGGCCAGTGGTGGCTTTTCCCAGGCGCGCGAAGCCTTGCCGCTGGCGCCACGTCGCCTGCCGGACGAGATCGACGTGCTGGAATCCAGCACCCTGACCCTGGCCGACAAGCTCGAGCGCCTGCAGCGCCAGGTGGCTCAACGGGGGGATGAGCTGGCACGTCGTATCGATGAATTGGCCAGGGAGCGGGACTTTGTCAGCAATCTGATCGATACCGCCCAGGTGCATATCCTCACGCTGGACGAAGAGGGGCGCATCGACATGGTCAACGACTACCTCAAGGACCAGCTCGGCTGCCCCTCCCAGGAACTGCTGGGGCGTCGTTTCGACGACATCTTCGGCGCAGGCCCGGGGGACAGCGAGCCCAGCCAGCCCTTGCATCAGGAAGAACGCACCCTGACCCTTCCCGATGGGGAGCCACGCACCATCATCTGGTATCACAGCCCGCTGAAGAGCGGTGCCAAAGCCTCCCTGGCACGCATATCGGTGGGACTTGATATCACCGAGCGCAAGGCCGCCGAGGCCAGACTGACCTGGCTCGCCGAGCGCGATCCGCTGACCGAGCTCTACAATCGTCGCTTCTTCCTGGAGTCGCTGCGCAAGGCCCTGGCCCGTGACGAGCAGGGCGTGGTCATGCTGCTGGACCTTGACCAGTTCAAGGAGGTCAACGAGCTCAGCGGCCATCATGCCGGGGATCGCATGCTGCATACCGTGGCCCGCCTGCTGCAGCAGGAGTACGCCCACCGAGGGGTCATCTCGCGCCTCGGCGGCGACGAGTTCGCCCTGCTGCTGCCTGGGGTCGACGACGACCACGCGATCCGCGTCGCCCAGCACCTCAACCAGTTGTTCGAGAGCCTCGGGTTCGTCGCCGAAGGACGTCGCCACCGGGTCACCGCGAGCATCGGTATCGTCCCCTTCCCCACCGAGGGCGCCACCCCCGCTGACCTGATGGCCAGCGCCGACGTGGCCATGTACAAGGCCAAGGCCAGCAACCTGCAGCGCTGGCACCTGCTGGCCACCCTGGAAAACGCCCGGGATGAGCTCAACGAGCGAGTCTACTGGGTCGACCGCATTCGCCGAGCCCTGGTGGAGGGTGACTTCGTGCTGATGGTGCAGCCCATCGTGCGGCGGGAGGATCGCTCGATCCGCCACTACGAGGTGCTGCTGCGCATGCGCGACGACGATGGCAGCCTGATATCACCGGCACGCTTCATCCCGGTGGCCGAACATTCAGGCCAGATCGTGGCCATCGATCGCTGGGTGCTGCATCACTGCGTGCATGCCCTGGCGAGGCTCGAGGGCATCAGCCTGGCGGTCAACCTGTCCGGACAGTCGCTCCACGACGAAGGGCTGAAGCAGTACCTGGCCAACCTGCTCACGGTGAGCCAGGCCGATCCCCATCATCTGGTGCTGGAAGTTACCGAGACCGCCGCCGTCACCGACTTCTCCACCGCCCGCGGGGTGCTGCAGAGCGTCCGTGATCTAGGCTGTCGGACCGCGCTGGACGACTTCGGCGTCGGTTTCTCGAGTTTCCACTATCTGGGCCAGTTGCCGGTGGACTATATCAAGATCGATGGCTCCTTCATCCGCAGCCTGGCGACCAACCCCGACAGCCGTGTCATCGTCAAGGCGGTGTCGGACATCGCCACCGGCTTCGGCAAACAGGCCGTGGCGGAGTTCGTCGACCAGGAGGCGCTGATTCCGCTGCTGTCGTCCTACAACATCACCTATGGCCAGGGGTATCACCTTGGCCGTCCTGTGCCCTTCAAAGAGGTCTTCGCCTTCGATCCAGTGATCGACATCGATTCGGTAAACTAGTGCATATTGAATGGGTATTATCATAGACAGGGCGTACTGGTGCAGGGAGCCGGGCGCCCGCCGGACCTTTACGGCCCGGCTATAACAACACGGAGGTGATCCCCCATGCCAGCAGCAGACACCGAGAGGCCATCCCGGCAACAGCGCCTGCTGGAGCAGTTCGCCGACCAGTTCCGGGTGATCCTGGTAAAGACGGTCGCGGACAGGGAGCGGGTCTATTCGCTGCGCCATGACGTCTTTCTACGTGAGCTTCAATACGCCCTGCCAGGCGACAGTGACAAGCAACAGGAGCATGATGACTTCGATGAACAGGCCATCCACTGCCTGGTCGAACATCGCTCAAGCGGTCTCGCGGCGGGCTGCGTGCGGCTGGTATTTCCCCCCGTCGATCGTCCGGATGACCTGCCGGTGATGAACGCCACCCGCAGCGTCTTCACGGCGCCTTCGCTACATCCGCGACAGCACGACGGGCGCCAGATCGCCGAAATTTCTCGCCTGGCGATCTCGCGGCTTTTCCGGGCCCCAAGCAAGGGCGAAGAAACGCTGCCGGTACAGTTTCCTCCGGAGGAACGCCAGGCATTTCCGTTGATCGTCACCGGCCTGTTCTTGAGCGCCCACGCCCTTGCCGGCCTGACCGCACGGCGACACCTCTACGCCCTGATGGAGCCTCCCCTGGCGCGGCTGTTGACCCTGTCCGGCTTTCGTTTCCAGCCGGTGAGCGACACCATCCACTACTGCGGTACCCGGCGTGCCTACTACATCGACAACGAATGCGCCGAGCGCGAACGCAATCCGCTGCTGACGCCGCTTTACCTTCGTCTGCACGAGTCACTGGGGGCCCAGTTGCCCGCTACCCGGGACCACCTCGACGGACTGGGGAGCCTGTGGCGCTCGACGTCGAGCTGCCGGGTATAGCGAGGCATCGGTCGAGTGTCTGGCCTCTCGACCCGACCCTTGAGCGGACTTCCGACCCGGCCTCCAACTCAGTCCTCTGGCGACGTTGCCAGGGACCGCCCAGGCAGTCGGCAGTCACGCTCCTCGGAGATGTCCTTGAGGACCAGCCGGGGCCCTGAATACAACCGCCCGTCCCACCCCAGCGTCATGATCGCCAGCACGTTGCGATGCTCACCTTCGCCCAGATCGAACCCGCCGTCGGTGGCGGGCAGGATGCCCGACTGCGGATCCCGTCGTGCCAGCAGCGCTTCATGCAGCACCGCCACCAGCGGATGATCGGCCTGCCCTGCCAACTGCAGCGACAGCGCCACCTCGGCGATGATATCGGCCTTGACCTGCAACAACGCTTCTCCCTGGCCGAGCAACGCCGCCACCGCCCAATCGAGCTCGCCGTCGGACAGCATCCGCTGGTAGTAGTGGCTCGCGGCGATGATGAAGTGGGTCAGGCCGTAGACCCAGTTGCGATATTCCGCCGGTGACAGCTCCTCGATCCGTCCGGGCGGATAACGGTCACGAAAGGCCCGGGCGAGTTCGCCACGCAGATCCACGATCCCCAGCTGGGCCAGGAAGGCGGCCTGGTTGGCCACCTGGGCGGCATACACCGACACCACCTCGGGGTCGGTCAGAAAGGCCCGCCAATCCACTGCGCCCACGGCCTGTTCAAGCGAGCGCCGGTCAGCCTCGGAAAGTTGTCCAAGCAAGCCGTGGTAGCGGGCCTGGGCCAGCCGAAACAGGATGCCCCGAGGCAGCATCATGTCGACATGTTCCGACAGCATGGCCTTGCGCCGACGCTGCTTGGGGCTGGTCTCGGGGTAGGCCGCCAGCAACTCGCGATTGCGCTGGCGAAGCCGGTCACTGTCCGCGACGGTGAAGGCGTCACGCGCGAGCTGATCGAGCAGACGTCGGCCGTAGGCATGATTGGCGCATAGGTAGGCAGGGTCACCGGTCACCCGCCACAGCCGCTGGGCGTAGTGGCGCTGCTTGTCGGCGGGAAGAAGGTCGAAGGAGGTTTCGTAGACGGCACGGATCTCGGCGGCGGCGCGTGCGCAGTCAGCACAGGCAGTCCTGACAGTGAGCGCCGACTCGCTGCCAGCGCCGGCCGAGACGCTGTGAGCACCCACCGATACGGCCAACCCCGACGCCAGCAGCAGCACCATAAGCACAGCCGCAGCTCGCGACCTCTTCCACAAGCGACAAACTGCACTGTCCATGCCATCTCTCCTGCCGGCGAGCAACGCCCGAGGATGGGCGTCACACCCGCAAGATAGATGCCTCCCGCCTGCCCGCGCCAGAGGCAATCGCCTGGCATCGATCGCAGAGATCCCAGCACAGAGTTGCAGACGGCGATGCTCGAGCATCGAGGAAGAAAACCGTCAATCGAGGGCTCAGTCGACGTCCTCATCCTCGGGCCACAGGCGGGCGGCCTTGCTTCGGGAGACCATCCTCACCCGCATCTTGGGACGCGCGACGTCGGCGGACGATGCCGTCTCACGGGCCGACGTCAGCGGTGTGTCAATGCCATCGGCCGGCATCGCCGCCGGGTCAGCCGGCACCGCTGCGGCGTCGGCATCCGCCGTCCGACTCGACGCCGACTGGCCAGGAGATGGCTCGATCACCACCCAGGCCAGCACCGGCAGCGCCAGCTGCCAGCGGATTGCCGCGAGCCGCAGCCCCAGGGTGGTGACAAGCGACAGCAGAATGCCAAGCCTGGGGGCGCCGAGGCTTGCCAATGCCACGAAGACCACACCGCCGGCGATGGCGGCGGTGGCATAGACCTCACGACACAGCACCATCGGCACCCGCCTTGCCAGCACGTCACGGATCATGCCGCCGGCCACCCCGGTAAACAGCCCCATCAACACCGCCACGACCCCCGAGGTCCCCAGCAGCATCGCCTTGTTGGCACCAATGATCACGAACAGCGCCAGACCAAAGGCGTCGGCCACCGGCAGCACCACCCGATTGAGGCGATGGATATAGTGAAATCCGACCAGCGCGCACAGCACCGTGGCCAGGATCACCCAAAGATAGGTCGGATCGCGGATCCAGAACACCGGGGCGACACCCAGCACCAGATCACGCAGGGTCCCTCCTCCGACGGCGGTCACCGCCGCCAGCACCAGCATGCCGATGGGATCCATGCGTGAGCGGCACGCCAGCAAGATGCCCGACAGGGCGAAGACCACCGTCCCCGCCATGTCCAGGGCGTAGACCAGATCACTATCCAAGGTCCCGTTCCTTCTCGATAAGTGTCGCCCGTCCGGGGCGAGCGTCAAAAGCGGGGATCAATGCGCCCTCAACTGGGAGCGTACACCGAACGCGCCCTTTCCAGATGACGCGTCATCTCGCGAATGGCAGCGCCTTCGTCGCCGTTCTTCAACGCCGCCAGGATGCGCTCGTGCTCCTCCAGCGTCACATGCTCGCTGCCTTTCCAGTGGATCAGCGAGGTATGGAACCTGGCCAGCCACTCGAACATCGCCCGACTGACCGCGATGAAGATAGGGTTACCGGTGGTCTCGGCGATGGCAACATGAAACCCCATGTCCGCCGCGATAAAGGCATCGATGTCCTTGTTCAACGCCACCCGCTGGCGCTCCACCAGCGCCTCGAGGCGCGCCAGATCCTTGGCGCCCACCTGCCGCGCCGCCCGCGCCACCATGCCCACCTCGAAGAATAGCCGCGCCTCCTTGAGGTGTTCGAGCGAGGCGGGTTCGGTCGACAGCAGGTGCATCGCGGTCAGTTCTATCTGGGCCAGCATGCCGTCGGCACTGGGCGTCAGCACCTTGGGCCGCTGCCCGTGGTGGATGGACACCAGCCCCAGTCGCTCCAGCGCCTGCATCGCTTCGCGGATGGCCGGCCGGCCGACCCCGAAGGTATCCATCAATTCCCGCTCAGAGGGCAGGCTGTCCCCCGGCGCATAGTCGCCGTTCAGCAGTTGCTGATAAAGCCGATCGAACACCTCGTCGGACAGTTTGCGGCGAGAAATTTTCAACGAGTCGCTCATGGCCTCTACCTCGCGGCGCCAGGCCCCGCAGCATACCCATGCCAGCGGGCCTGGAACATGACACTCGACCAAGGTCGTGTTTGACAGCCTCGGCCACTTATATTGTCATCATACCAGTTGTAGTAAAGCTTGCCTCTTCCACTTTTTCACACAGGTTACCTGGCCATGACGACCATTGCCTTGATCGGTGCCGGCGGCAAGATGGGCGCCCGCCTCTCCCGCAATCTCAAGACTTCGGACTTCGACGTGCGTCACGTCGAGGTCAGCGAACAGGGCCGCCAACGGCTTCGCGACGAACTCGACATCGAGTGCGTCGACAGCGCCGAGCAGGCGGTGGCCGGCGCGGATGTGGTCATCCTGGCCGTTCCCGACACCCTGATCCAGAAGATTGCCGCCGAGCTGTCACCGTCGATCGAAGCCGGCACCATGGTGGTCTGCCTGGACGCCGCCGCCCCCTTCGCCGGCCATCTGCCCGAACGTGACGACCTGGTCTACTTCGTCACTCACCCTTGCCACCCCCCGATCTTCAACGACGAGACCACCCTCGAGGCCAAGCGCGACTATTTCGGCGGCAGCCACGCCACCCAGCATATCGTCAGCGCCTTGATGCAGGGCGATGACCGCCACTTTGCCCTCGGCGAGGCCGTGGCCAGGACCATCTATGCCCCCGTCGGGCGCAGCCATCGCGTCAGCGTTGAACAGATGGCGCTGCTGGAACCCGGTCTGTCGGAAACGGTATGTGCCACACTGTTATCGGTGATGCGTGAAGCGATGGACGAAGTCGTGGATCGAGGCGTCAGCCATGAGTGCGCCAGGGACTTTCTGCTTGGCCATCTCAACATCCTCGGTGCGGTGATCTTCGATGAACAGCCCGGCGCTTTCTCGGATGCCTGCAACAAGGCGATCGAGAACGGCAAGCCGATGCTGATGCGCGATGACTGGAAGCGGGTGTTCGAGCCGGACGCCATCGCCGACAGCATTCAGCGCATCACCTGAGGGGCCACGCTCTCCACAGAGTCTGACGACAGCGCCATCGCGAGTACCAAGAGGCCAGGCATGAACCGAATCGAAGCCAGCTACCTGATCGAGACCCCCTTCGAGGTGGAGCAGGCCTGCCAGGTGATGGCCGGGGAGCAATCCTGCGGCACCTTCACCCGCCTGGCCGCGGAAACCGATGACTTTCGAAAGCGTCATGCGGCCAGGGTCGAGTCCATCGAATTGCTCGACAGCGTCGACGCGCCCTCGCTGCCCATGCCGACCCGGCCCCAGCCGCCCGGCACCCGCTACCAGCGCGCCCGGGTGCGATTGTCCTGGCCCATTGAGAACCTCGGTCCGTCACTGACCACGCTGATGGCCACCCTCGCCGGCAATCTGTATGAACTCAAGGAATTCTCCGGGCTCAGGCTGCTCGACGTCAGCCTGCCCCACGCCTTTGCCGAGGCCTGCCCCGGGCCCCAGTTCGGCATCGACGGCACCCGCCGCCTCAGCGGCGTCGACCAGGGCCCCCTGATCGGCACCATCATCAAGCCCAGCGTCGGGCTCTCACCCGATGCCACCGCCGAGGTGGTGAAGGAACTGCTGGATGGCGGCATCGACTTCATCAAGGACGATGAACTCCAGGCCAACGGCCCGCACTGCCCGTTCACCGAGCGGGTCGACGCGATCATGCCGCTGGTGCTCGAACATGAGCAGCGCACCGGACGCAAGGTCATGGTGGCCTTCAACATCACCGGCGAGATCGACGAGATGCGCCGGCACCACGACCACGTGCTGGCCGCCGGCGGTAGCTGTGTGATGGTCGCCCTGAACGCGGTGGGTCTGGCCGGCGTCAGTCATCTGCGGCGCCACTGTGAGCTGCCCATCCACGGCCACCGCGCCGGCTGGGGCATGTTCAGCCGGGAGCCGCTGCTGGGCATGGACTTCGCCGCCTGGCAGACCTTCTGGCGCCTGGCCGGCGTCGATCACCTTCACGTCAACGGTCTGGCCAACAAGTTTTCGGAATCCGACGACAGCGTCGCCGCCAGCGCCCGGGCCTGCCTGACGCCGCTGTTCGAGCCCCCGGGACCGGCCCACACCGTGATGCCGGTATTCTCGTCCAACCAGACCGCCTGCCAGGCAATCGACACCTGTCGCGCCATGGGGGGCGGCAGCGACATGATCGTAACCGCAGGCGGCGGCATCATGGCCCACCCTGGAGGTATCGCCGCCGGCGTCAGAAGCCTGCGCCAGGCCTACGACGCCGCTGCACGCGGCATCTCGCTGTCCGACCACGCCCGTGACCATGGCGAATTGGCCCAGGCTCTGGAGACCTTCTGCCCATGAACGACCTGCTGCTGAGCTACTACGGCGACGACCTGACCGGCTCCACCGACGCGCTCGAGGCCCTGGCCTGCCAGGGCGTCCCCAGTGTGCTGTTCACCGCTCGCCCCAGCGCCGAGCAGCGCGCCCGCTTCGACCACTGTCGTGCCCTGGGTCTGGCCGGCACCAGCCGCAGCGAGTCCAATGACTGGATGCGCCGCGAGCTCAAGCGTTCCTTCCAGTGGCTGGCCGAACAGGGCGCAGCGCTGACCCACTACAAGACCTGCTCCACCTTCGACAGCAGCCCCGAGGTCGGCAGCATCGGTTGTGCCATGGAGGTCGCGCGCGGCGTCTTCGGCGAGACACCGATCCCACTGGTGGTGGGGGTGCCGCAGATGCGCCGCTACACCGTCTTCGGCGAGCTCTACGCCGCCTATCAGGATCAGATCTACCGCATCGATCGACACCCCGTGATGTCGCGCCACCCGGTCACCCCCATGCACGAGGCGGACCTGCGCCGCCACCTGGCCGCCCAGACCACCCTGCAGGTGGGTCTGATCGATGTGCCCGGCCTGGCCCTGCCGGATATCGACGAACGCGTGGATCACGCCCTCGCCGAGCATCCGGCGGTGCTGTTCGACGTGCTCGAACCCACCCATCAACAGGCGGTGGGTCATCAACTCTGGCGCACTCGCCCGCAGCAACAAGGCGGCAAGGGCGGCTTCGTGGTCGGCTCGTCCGGCGTCGAGTATGCCCTGCTCGCCGAATGGCAACGCCTGGGGCTGGTGGCAGGGGGCGAGGACTTTACACCGCCCCGTACGGTCGAGCGCATCGCGGTGGTCTCCGGCAGCGTCTCCAGCACCACTGCACGCCAGATTCACTGGGCGGTCGAGCATGCCGGTTTTCAGCGCATCGAGCTCGACGCTCGCAGCCTGGCCATCCCCGCCCATCGCAACGAGGCCATGGCTACCGCCATCCTCAAGGCACTGGATGCCCTGAGCAGTGGCCGCAGCGTCATCCTGCACACCGCCATGGGGCCCGACAGCCACGACGACAGCCTGGCCACCGAATCCAGCCGTCACAGTCTCGGCAAGGCCCTCGGCGAGATGCTCAAGGCGCTGGTGGACGATCAGGGGCTGACCCGGGTGTGCGTGGCCGGCGGCGACACCTCGAGCCATGCCATCACCGCCCTGAACATCCATGCCCTGACGGTCAAGATGCCGCTGCCGGACACCCCGGGTTCGCCGCTGTGCCAGGCCCACAGCGACGACCCGCGCTACCAGGATCTAGAGATCGCCTTCAAGGGCGGTCAGATCGGTGGCGACGACTACTTCGAGCGGCTGAGGCGAGGACGAGCCCTGGCCGACCACGAGCACTGATCCGGCCGTGCCACCGGGCACGGCCACACCCAAGCGTCATCCCGCAAAGAGGAAACAACAATGACGACGACTGTACGCCACGCAACACGCCGCCCCGCCTTTCACCTCAAGCCCTGCCTGCTGGCGGTGGCACTGGCCGGGTTTGCCCTGCCGGCTGCCGCCGCCCAGACCATCACCGTCGGCCACACCACCTCGGACAGCTCTCACTACTCCGAGGGTATCGATGCCTTCAAGGCGACCCTGGAGGAGCTGTCCGACGGCGAATTCACGGTCAACGAGCAGTCTTCCGGTGCGCTGGGCGGCGAGCGAGCCATGATCGAAGGCCTGCAGATCGGCACCATCGACGCCGTTGTCACCTCCACCGGGCCGCTGGGCAACTTCGTCCCCGAGACCTACGTGCTCGACCTGCCGTTTCTGTTCAAGGACTACGACCACGCCCGCTGCGTGCTGGATGGCGAGGTCGGCCAGGACCTGCTCGACAAGATCGGCGAGCACGATCTGGTGGGTCTTGCCTGGACCGAGAACGGCTTCCGCCACATGACCAACAGCCAGCGTGACATCGAGACCCCCGAAGACGCCCAGGGTCTCAAGATCCGCACCATGGAAAACGAGATGCACATGGCGGCGTTCAACGAGATGGGCGTGCATCCGACACCGATGGCCTTCCCGGAGCTGTTTACCGCGCTGCAGCAGGGCACCGTGGACGGCCAGGAAAACCCCATCTCGGTGATCCTCACCGGCAATCTGTGGGAGGTCCAGGATCGCCTGTCGCTGACCGGCCACGTCTATTCTCCGGCCATCATGCTGGCCTCGCCGATCCTCTGGGACGGCCTGTCCGATGAGCAGAAGGGCTGGTTCATGGAGGCCGCCCAGGCCGGCGCCGAGGCCACGCGAGCAATGGTGTCGAGACTCGAGACCGAAGGCGTCGAGGAACTCAAGGCCAAGGGCATGACCGTGGTCGATGACATCGACAAGTCCCAGTTCCAGGCCGCCGTCGAGCCCTCCTACTCGGTCTACACCGACGAGTACGGCTCGGAAATGCTCGATCGCATTCGCTCCAGCGACTGCGGCAGCTGATCGTCCACTGATCCTCGACTGACCTTCCCGCCCGAGCGCTCGCTACCTGCCGTTGGCGAGCACTTGGGCGGTCAAGCCTGACCCGTCCTCGGGCCTTACCCGCGATGAGGAAAGCCCCATGCTGGATCTGTTCTTCCGTCTCGAGCGGGCCATCTCCCAGGTCGCCCTCTACGCAGCGGTGCTGATGTTGATCGCCTCGGTAAGCCTTGGCTTCTACCAGGTGCTGACCCGGTTCGTGTTCGACGCCCCCTCCACCTGGTCGGAGGTGATGGCCCGCTCCACCATGATCTGGTGCGTCTTTCTGGGCGCCGCAGCGACCTTTCGCGGCGGCTACATGATGGCCGTCGAAGTGATCTACAAGCTGGTGCCGACCTCCGCCCTCAAGGCGCTGGAGATACTGATCGCCACCTGCTGCATGATCGTCCTGGCGATCCTGGTGATCTACGGCTATCAGATGACGCTGCGCGTGCAGAACCAGATGCTCTCCGGCGTCGGCATCTCGATCGCCTGGATCTACGCCGCCATTCCGATCGGCGCCGCCTTTTCGCTGCTGTCGGTGATCACTCGACTGATCGCCCAGTTGACCGGACGCGAGACCATCGGCGTGGTCGATGCCGAGGCCCCCGCACACGTGCCTGAACCCGAATCCAGTCCTGGCCCTGACACTGGGACCTCGTCCGGTACCGAAGGGAGGAAGCAGCCATGAACGCCGCTATCGGACTGTCGCTGATCATCCTGTTCGCCCTGGGCGTGCCGATCGCCGTGTCGATCCTGCTGGCGTCGGTGATCGGTATCGAGTTCTTCACCCGTTTTCCGCTGCTGATGGTGCCCCAGCAGATGTTCGTCGGCATCGACAACTTCCCGCTGATGGCGATCCCCTTCTTTATCCTGGCCGGCAACCTGATGGCCGCCGGCGGCATCTCCCAGCGCCTGGTGGACCTGGCCAAGTCCATCGTCGGCGGGCTCCAGGGCGGGCTCGCCATGACCTGCGTGCTGACCTGCATGATGTTCGCCGCGGTTTCCGGCTCGAGCGTGGCCACTACCTTCGCCATCGGCTCCATCCTGATTCCGGCGATGGTGGCCCACGACTACCCGCGTCCGCTGGCGGCCTCGATCCAGGCCTCCTCGGCGGAGCTCGGCGTACTGATCCCGCCCTCCATCCCCTTGATCCTCTACGGCGTCAGCACCGACACCTCGATCGGGCGCCTGTTCATTGCCGGTATCGGTCCGGGGTTGTTGATCGGCTCGGCGCTGCTGCTGTTTCTGTACATCTTCTGCAAGCTGCGCGGCTACGGCCTGCGCGACCGCGAGGATCGCGCCGCCTTCACCACCTCAATGCGTCGCGCCTGGGCCGCTCTGCTGATGCCGGTGGTGGTCATCGGCGGCATCTATGGCGGGGTCTTCACCCCCACCGAGGCCTCGGCGGTGGCGGTGTTCTACGCCCTGATCGTCGGCGGTCTGGTCTACCGTGAGCTGCCGTTGTCGGAGCTGGTGCCGATCCTGCGCCAGAGCGTGATTTCCACCGCCACGGTGATGCTGATCATCTCGGCGGCGGCGCTGTTCAGCTTCCTGATCAGCCGCTCGGGGCTGCCCGGCGAGGTTGCCGCCTGGGTCACCCAGGTGTTCGAGAGCCCGGTCAGCTTCCTGCTGGCGGTGAACGTGATGCTGCTGGTGATCGGCATGTTCGTCGAGACCTCGGCGGCGATCCTGGTGCTGGCCCCGATCTTCACCCCCATCGCCGTGCAGTACGGCATCGACCCGGTGCACTTCGGCCTGATCGTGGTGGTCAACCTGGCGCTCGGCATGTTCACCCCTCCGCTAGGGGTCAATCTGTTCGCCGCCTGCGCGGTGGCCAAGCTGTCCATCGACGAGCTGATCCCCTGGCTTGCGCGCTTCGTGCTGGTGGTGCTGGTCTGCCTGATGGCCATCACCTACATGCCCTGGATCTCGCTGGGCCTGGTCGATCTTTTGTACTGATACCGATCACTGCCCCGGCCGCGCCGGGGCCCACCCCATCTTCCGCCCCTTCTCAGGAGTCGACAGAATGCACGCCCTCCCCCTCACTCCACCCACCGGCGCCCTGATCGGCGGTCACTGGGTCGATACCGCCGACACCCTCGAGGTGCTGCGACCGGCCAGTGGCGAGGTCATCGCCCGTATCGCCGCGTCCAGCGCAGCCGACGTCGATGCTGCGGTGGCCTCCGCCCGGGCAGCCTTCACAGGCGAGCTTGGCCAGTGGTCGACGTTCTCGGCGCGGGCGCGCAGTGAATTGCTGTACGCCTTCAGCCAGGCCATCGACGCCGACAGGGACACCCTGGCCGCCCTCGAGTGTGCCGACACCGGCAAGCCGATCAGCCAGGCCCGGGGCGATATCGCCGCCTGCGCGCGCTACTTCCGTTTCTACGCCGGCGCCGCTGACAAGCTCCACGGCGAGACCATCCCCTTCGATTCCGACTATGCGGTGATGACGCTGCGTGAACCCTGGGGCGTGTGCGCCCAGATCATCCCCTGGAACTACCCGGCCCAGATCTTCGGACGCTGCGTGGCGGCGGCGCTGGCCGCCGGCAACACCTGCGTGCTCAAGCCCGCCGAGGACGCCTGTCTGAGCGTGCTGCGCCTGGCCCAGCTGGCCGTCGACTGCGGCCTACCGGAAGGCGCGCTCAACCTGGTGCCTGGCCTCGGCCGTGAAGCCGGCGCCGCCCTGGCCGCCCACCCCGGCATCGACCATCTGTCGTTCACCGGCTCGCCGGAGACCGGCACCCTGGTGACTCAGGCGGCGGCGGTGCACCACGTGCCGGTGACCATGGAACTCGGCGGCAAGTCGCCCCAGCTGATGTTCGCCGACGCCGACCGTGAACGCGCCCTGGACGCCGTGGTACGCGGGATCATCCAGAACGCCGGCCAGACCTGTTCCGCCGGCAGCCGTCTGTTGGTGGAGCAGAGCATCCACGATGAGGTGGTGGCGGCACTGAGCGAGCGTTTCGCGCGGTTGACCTGTGACGTCGGCGAGAACGACCCGGACTGCGGACCGCTGATCAATGAACGCCAGCGCGACAAGGTGATGACGCTGATCCAGGCGGCACAGGATGACGGTATCCACATCGCCGCCCGTGGACGCCTGGCCGACGACGCCCCCCGGGACGGCCACTTCGTGGTCCCCCACCTGTTGACCCAGGTGCCGCAAGGCCACGGCGTCAGCCGCGAGGAGCTGTTCGGGCCGGTACTGGTGGTCCAGGCCTTCGCCGACGAGGCCGAGGCCGCACGCCTGGCCAACGCCACCGACTTCGGCCTGTGTGCGGGCATCTGGACCGCCGACGGCGGCCGCCAACTGCGTCTGGCCAAGGCGATCCGTTCGGGCCAGGTGTTCGTCAACAACTACGGCGCCGCCGGTGGTATCGAGCTCCCATTCGGCGGCGTCGGCCGCTCCGGCCACGGCCGCGAAAAGGGCTTTGAAGGGCTCAGGAGCTATACCCGCATCAAGACCATTGCGATTCATCACGGCTAGACGTCGCTGGAAACGTCTGGGCCTGGCACGAAAGGTGCCGGCCCTCCTCTAGGCCGTCACCCAGGACTATCAAGCACCAACCACCATCATCACCACTACCACCACCACAAGGAAAGGGACATGACCACCTCGCTTCACGTCGGCCTGATCGGCGTCGGCCTGATGGGCCACGGGATCGCCACCAGCCTGCTGCGCGCGGACCATCGCCTGAGCTTTCTCGATCACCCCGGCAATCAGCCCAGCGACGACCTGATCGACAAAGGGGCAAGCGCTCTGACCAGCGCCCGCGAGGTCGCCGAGACCGCCGATCTGGTGATCCTGTGCGTCACCGGCACTCCCCAGGTGGAAAGCGTGCTGTTCGACGAAGGCGGCGTGCTGGAGGGGCTCAAGCCAGGCCAGATCGTGGTTGACTGCTCCACCGCCATCCCCAGCTCCACCCAGGCCATCGACGCCAGGGTGCGCGAGGCCGGTGGCCGTTTCGTCGACGCCGCCATGACCCGCACCCCGAAGGAGGCCGCCGAGGGCCGCCTCAACCTGATCGTCGGTGCCGATCAGGCGCTGTTTGACGAGCTCAAGCCGCTGTTTGGCGCCTTCGCCGAGCACATCACCCACGGCGGCCCGGTGGGCGCCGGCCACACCCTGAAGCTATTGCACAATTTCGTCTCGCTGGGCTTCACCGCCGTACTGGCCGAGGCCAGCGCCGCCTCCCGACGCGCCGGCATCGACGACGCCGTGCTGCTCGAGGTGCTGGGCAACGGTGGCGGCGGCGGCGTGGTGCTCGAACGCCTGCGTCCCTTCCTGACCGACGCCGACCCTGCAGGCTTCCGCTTCAGCCTGTCCAACTCGCTCAAGGACGTGGGCTACTATCAAAGCATGTCCGAGGACCTCGGCGCCTCGCGCCAGCTCAGCCAGGCGATCACCCGGCTCTACCAGGACATCGTCGATGCCGGCCACGGTGAAAGACTGGTCCCGGAATTGGTCAGTCTGCTCGGCGAATCACAGTCAAAGCAGCCATGATGCTTGCGTCACACGTCATTTGACGGCGGCCACCCGCAAGCTGCCTGAGCGGATCAAGCGACGTCAGCGAGGGTGGCCATTGAAGATGCACAACAGCGGTGAACGGTGGCGGTACGCGGCGATGACGAACGGGGCCGATCAACGGTAGCGAAACACTGAACCTTGCGGAGACCAGCATGAAGATCCAGCGTATCGAAACCCTGCGGCCTGCGGCTCGTCCGTCGCTGATCTGGGTGCGCGTCCACACCGAGGACGGCCTGGTGGGCCTGGGCGAGAGCTGGTTCGGCACCGACGCCATCGATGCCGATGTTCATGGCCGCCTCGCTCCCCTGCTGCTGGGCGAGGATGCCTCCCGCATCGAGGCGCTGCATCGCAAGATGCAACCCTACGTGGGCTTTGGCGGCACCAGTGCCGAGACCCGCGCGCTGTCCGCCATCGACGTGGCCCTGTGGGACCTTGCCGGTCAGCGTGCCGGCCTGCCCCTGCATGACCTGCTCGGTGGCGCTACCCGAGAGCGCGTGCCGCTCTACAACACCTGCGCCGGCCCCGACTATGTGTCCAAGTCCGCCGAGGTACGCCCGGACAACTTCGGCATCAAGGGTGGCTCGGGGGATGACGGGACGTCTCCCCGCTACGAGGACCTGGACGCCTTTCTCGAGCGTCCGGCAGAGCTCGCCGCAGAGCTCCTCGAGATGGGCATATCCGCCATGAAGATCTGGCCCTTCGACTTCGCCGAAGGCGCCCGCCACGGCATGTCCATCTCGCCCGCCGATCTCAATCGTGCGCTGTGGCCGTTCGAGGAGATCCGTCGCGTCCACGGCGATCGCATGCGCCTGAAGGCGGAACTGCACGGGCTCTGGAGTCTGCCGGCGGCGCGCACCATCTGCCAGGCGCTGGCCCCCATCGACCCGGACTGGATCGAGGACCCACTGTGGATGGATCGCTTCGACCAGCTCGGCGAGCTGGCCGACACCTGCGTCCCCCTGGCCGGCGGCGAGACCCTCGGCGGCCTGGGGCAGATTCGCGACCTGCTGCATCGCGGACGTATCCACACCCCGATCATCGACGTGACCTGGGGCGGCGGCGTCAGCTTCGCCCGCAAGGCCGCCGCCCTGGCCGAAGCCGAGGGCCGCCCGATCGCCTTCCATGATTGTTCCGGCCCGGTGACGCTGGCGGTATCCACCCACCTGGCCATGGCGCTTGCCAACGTCGCCGAGCAGGAATTCACCCGGGCCTTCTACTACGGCTGGTACGCCGACTGCGTCGAGGGCCTGCCGCCGGTCGAGGACGGCATGATCCGCGTCAGCGGCGAACCCGGGCTGGGCGTTCGCCTGAACCCCGAAATGCTCAAGGGCGACGCACTCCATCGACGTCTCAGCGAGAGCTAGATTCACTGACGCCCTGAACTCCATGTCGAGAAGCAGTCCCACCACGAGAGGCGTCAGACGCCCCCGGCGCCTTTGCGGTAACCGCCATCCACGCATTTCGCCCGTTCCCGCATTCAACGTTGCCCACTAGTCGACTGGTCTATAGTATCGCGACATCGCTTATTAAGAGGCAGATGGTGTGCCAGTTACGGCATCCCGACCGTCCTCGCGTCCCCTGTTGCCCCAAGAACGGGTAAAAGGGACGCATACAAGAAAAATCAGAAGCACCAACGGACCCTGAAGCTACGCAATGAAACCAGCGAGGAACCAGCCCCCATGACCAGCTTCACCCTGAACGGCGAAGCGGTGAGCGTCGAGGTGGATCCCCAGACCCCACTGCTGTGGGTACTGCGCGATACCCTGGGCCTGACCGGCACCAAGTTCGGCTGCGGCATCGCCCAGTGCGGCGCCTGCACCATCCACTTCAACGGCTCCGCCACGCGTAGCTGCGTGCTGCCGCTGGCCGCCGCCGAAGGTGCCGAGATCACCACCATCGAAGGCCTCGACGCCGACGGCAACCACCCGCTGCAACAGGCCTGGCGAGAAGAGCAGGTGCCCCAGTGCGGTTACTGCCAATCCGGCCAGATCATGCAGGCGGCCGATCTGCTCAAGCGCAAGCCTTCCCCCAGCGATGACGAGATCACCCAGGGCATGAGCGGCAACCTGTGCCGCTGCATGGCCTACGTGCGCATCCATCGCGCGGTGAAACGCGCCTCCTCGCTTCAGCAGGGCGGCGTCGAGACCTTCGACCCCGCCTCCTCTACTGCTGCCCGCAGCGAAACCCGTACCAGCGCCGAGGAGCCCCGCCATGAGCCGGTTTGATGACACCCTGGCGGCCCATCGGGGCGCTTCCGCAGTCCGCAGCGATACGTCCCCAGCCGATCGCCAAGCTGGCCCCGGTCTTAGCCGCCGCGGCTTTCTGATCGGCACCCTGGGCGCCAGCGCAGTGCTCGCCTTTGGCCTGCCCGGCATGGCCTTCGGCGCCGCCGACGCGGCCAGCGAGGCCCTGGCCAAGGGTCGCTTCGAGCCGACCCTGTGGTACGCCATCGACGCCCAGGGTCACGTCACCCTGCACTGCACAAAGGCCGAGATGGGCCAGCACGTGGGCACCAGCCTGGCCCGCCTGGTGGCCGAGGAGCTTGAGGTCGACCCGGCGACGATCGCCATCGAATACGTCGACAGCGACCCCAAGTGGGGTTACATGATCACCGGGGGCAGCTGGTCGGTGAACCACAGCTTCCTGCCGCTGTCCCGTGCCGGCGCCGCCGGACGCCAGGCGCTGATCGAAGCAGGTGCGCGCCTGCTCGAGGTCGACGCCGCCGACTGCCAGGCCCGTGACGGTCAGGTCATCAGCGGCGACAAGCGCATCGGCTACGGCGAGATCGTTGCCAGCGGCACCCTGTCGCGCAGCTACAGCGCCGAAGAGCTTGAAGCCATCGAGCTCAAGCCGGCCTCCGAGCGCCGCGTGCTGGGCACCTCCGGCCGGGCCCAGGACATCCCCGCCAAGACCACCGGTGAGGCCGTCTTCGGCATCGACGCCAAGGTCGAAGGGATGCTCTATGCCCGCCCGGTGCTGCCGCCTACCCGTTTCGGCTCCCGCGCCACCTCCATCGATGACAGCGCGGCCCAGTCCATCGCCGGCTATCGCCAGACCATCCGTCTGGAAGACCCCTCGGGCCTGTGCCAGGGCTGGCTGGCGGTGATCGCCGACAACTTTTCCGCCGCCATGCGTGCCACCGATGCGCTGAAGATTGAATGGGAAAACGGCTCCGGCATCTCGATCACCGAGGCCGACATTCTCGATGAAGGCCGCCGTCTGACCCAGTCACCGAGCCGTGACAACAGCGCCCTGTTCGTCGATATCGGCGAGGTGACGTCCACCCTCGAGCAGGCCGCGTCCGCCGAGGACGTGTCGCTGATCGATGCCACCTACACCACGTCCAGCGTGCTGCACTTCCAGCTCGAGCCGGTCAACGCCACCGTGGTCGAGCGCGACGGCCACTGGCACGTCCACTGCGGCAACCAGCAGCAGTCCGTGGCGGTGCCCCTGGTAGCCAAGGCGCTGGAAGTCGACGAGAGCCAGGTGACCTTCCACCAGTACTATCTGGGCGGCGGCTTCGGACGCCGTCTCTATGGCGACTATGCCGTGCCTGCGGCGCTGGCCGCCAAGGCCGTGGGTGCCCCGGTCAAGATGGTCTTTACCCGCCCCGATGACAGTCGCATGGATTGCGTGCGCTCACCCTCGGTGCAGCGGCTGCGCTCGGCCCTGGCAGCCGACGGCGCCATCCAGGCCAGCGAACACGCCGCCGCCGCCGGCTGGCCCACCGCCGATATCGCACCCGGCTTTCTCGGCGAATTCGTCGAAGGTGGCGGCAAGATCGATTCCTTTGCCATCAGTGGTGCCGACCACTGGTACGCACTGGGCGCCCAGCGGGTGTGGGCCCAGCAGAACCACAAGGCCCACGAGGCCTTCGTTCCCGGCTATCTGCGTGCGGTGGGGCCAGGCTGGACCACCTGGGCGGTGGAGAGCCATATCGACGAACTGGCACTGGCCGCCGACCAGGACCCTGCCGAGTTCCGCCGGAACCTGCTCAAGGCCGAAGGACGCAACGCCGGCGAGGCGCCCAACAGCGTCGGCGGCGCCGAGCGCCTCAAGACAGTGCTCGAACGCACCCTCGACAAGGCCGGCTGGAACGAGCGAGACGCCCTGCCCGAGGACACCGGTCTCGGTGTGGCGCTGAGCTTCGGCCAGGAACGCCATATGCCGACCTGGGTGGCCTGTGTCGCCCGCGTCAAGGTGGATCGTGCCAGCGGCGAGGTGACGGTCGAGAAGCTGACCTCGGTGGTGGATGCCGGCACCCTGGCCCATCCCGACGGTGCCATGGCCCAGTTGGAGGGCTCGCTGCTATGGGGCCTGTCGATGGCCCTGCACGAAGGCACCGAGTACGCCGAAGGCCAGCCTGCGGACCTCAACCTGAACAGCTATACGCCGCTGCGCATGCATCAGGTGCCGGAGCTGGACCTTGAATTCGTCGACAACGACCACACCCCGGTCGGCTTAGGCGAACCTGGCACCTGCGTTGTAGCGCCGGCCATCGCCAACGCCATCGCTCACGCCACCGGCGTGCGCCTGCGCGACCTGCCGATGCGGCCGGAGGCGCTCAAGGCCGCACTGGGGGCCTGACCCGCCACCCGAGCGCCACGCTGATCGCGTGGCGCTCGTCACACACAGGACACGCTGACCATGCAACATCTGGATCTTAGGGTGGTGCGACGTGCCCTCGCCTGGCTGCGCGACGGGCGCACCCTGTGGCTGGCCACGGTGCTGTCCACCTATGGCTCCTCGCCACGCGAACCCGGCGCCTGGCTGGCTGCCACCCGTGACGGCGATCACGTTGGCTCGCTGTCCGGCGGCTGCGTCGAGGAGGACTTTCTTGAGCGCCTTGGGCAGGGTGATTTCGATACGCCGGTCAGGCGGGTGCGCTACGGCGCCGGCGACGACGTCGACTACCCGGCGCCCAGCCTTCCCTGCGGCGGCGTGCTCGACGTCCTGGTCGAACGCTTCGCCCCCGACCAGGCGGCACTGGCGCACTTCTCCGCCCTGGAGGCGGCGCTGGAAGGACGCAAGCCGCTGATTCGCCGCGTCGATCTGGACAGCGGCGCGCGTTCACTCGTTCAAGACGATGGCCTGGGTGATCGCGTCGTTCTGGTCGATGGGAATGGTGAGGCCAGTGCGCAACTGCGCGTCGGCCCAGCCGCCCGACTGCTGCTTGCCGGGGTCTCGCCGGTGGCCGTCGCCTGCGCCCAGTTCGCCGTGGGGCTCGGCTTCGAGGTGATCGTCTGCGACCCTCGGGAAGGCATGCTGGAGTCCTTTATCGATGAACTCGGGGGCGCCTCCGGCAACATCGAGAAGGTGGCGACCCTACCGTCCCGCTTTATCGCCGAAGGCGGCTGCCATGCTGCCACGGCGGTGGTGGCACTGACCCACGACCCGCGCATCGATGATCTGGCGATGATCGAGGCGGTACGCTCCGAGGCGTTCTATATCGGAGTGATGGGATCGCTGCAGACGTCCCGGGCACGGGCAGAGCGGCTATCCCGCAGCGGTGGTCTGAGCGATGACGAGATCGCGCGTATCCATATGCCGATCGGCTTGAACCTGGGCAGCAAGACCCCGGCGGAGATCGCCCTGGCGGTGATGGCCGATATCGTTCGGGTACGCCGGGGCAAGGACCGCCATGCGCTCTAGCGGCCAGTCGGGCACTCCCGCTTCAACCCCCTCTTGTGAGGAAAGCCGCCATCCGTCCCACGTCACCCCACTGATTTGTGTAGTAGCGGCGGCGGGTCGTTCACGGCGCTTCGGCGCCGCGGACAAGCGCCATGCACGCCTCAAGGATGGTCGTCGGCTGCTGGCGGCAAGCCTTGCGGCGGCGGCCGAGCTGACCCCTCGGCGGCTGGTGGTGCTGGGGCCGGGCGAGAGCCTCGCCGACTGGGACCTTGCACCGTCTGCCAACCTCGAGCTGCTGTCGCTTGAACGTCCCAGCGACGCCCTCGGCGACAGCCTGTCGGCGGCCTTTCGCTGGCTGCTTCAGCAACGCCAGCAGCAACGTACTGAGCTCACCGCAGCGGCGGTATGGCTCGGCGACATGGCCTGGATCTCGGCACCGACTTGCCGCCGGCTTGCCGCCAGCGCCAGGGCCGACCGACTGGTCAGGCCGCGCTTTCACGGCCAACCCGGCCACCCGGTGATCGTTGGCTGCGACTTCTGGTCCGAGATGACGCAGCTTCACGCCCAGGACGGCGCCCGAGCGTTACTGCACCGCCACCGCCAGGCACTGCTCGAGATCGACGTCGATGATCCCGGCGTGGTGCGCGACCTGGATACCCCCGAAGATCCACGCTAAGCACCCTCGCTAAGGGCTCTCGCCAAGAACTCTCGCCAAGCCCCCGCGCTAGGCACCCGCGCCAGACCCTGGGCAACCGCCTTCAGCCCCGATTCCCCACCGCTAGCCCGTCGCCTGATCCTCGACAAAGGCCTCGACGATGGCATCGAAGTCGCTGTCACCGACAAAGCCAAGGGCCTCGGCCTTGTCGGTACGAAAGCGCCCAGGCCAGCTCTCGACGATGGCGCGGATACGCTCATCCGGCTCGAAACTCACCAGCTCCCGCGCTGGAGCGCCACCCTGACGCTCCAGCGCGTCGAGCATGGCCGCCACGCTTACGCTGATACCCGGCAGCATGAAGGCGCGGAAGTCACCCAGGGCATCGGCGGCGACTTCGGCGCCGTGGACCAGCGCCTGAACCACCTTGCCAGGCGACATCACGAACAATTCGAGCTCGGTGGGCACCGGGCACACCGCGGCCTCGCCGTTCAAGGGCTCGCGCAGGATACTGGAGGCAAAACTCGAGGCCGCAGCGTTGGGCCGGCCTGGACGAATGACGATGGTCGGCAGGCGCAGCACCAGACCGTCGACCAGGCCGCGCCGGCTGTAGTCGTTGATCAGCAACTCGCACATGGCCTTCTGGCTGCCGTAGGAGCTCTGGGGCCGCAGCGCGGTCATGTCGTCGAGCACCTCAGGCAGCTCGCCGCCGTACACCGCCACCGAGCTGGCCATGATCACCCGGGTCGCGGCCAGGCCACGCTGGCGACAGCCGTCGAGCAGCGCCCGGGTGGCGTCGAAGTTGACCGCTAGCCCAAGCTCCAGATCGGCCTCGGCGGCAGAACTGACCACCGCTGCCAGGTGGTAGATCACGTCCGGGGCGCCATCCAGCAGGGCGTCCCAGGCTCCCTCTTCGGTGAGGTCCCGAGCGGTGGACGTCACCGCCACCTGGCCCGCCTCCTGTGGGTGAGGCGGCGTGCTCTGGTCGACCAGGGTCAGGCGCGAAAGCGGCTGGCCGTTGACCTCGCCCTTGGCCAGCAGCGCCTGGACCAGGCGTTGGCCAAGGAAGCCGGCTGCACCGGTTATCAAGATATGCATGGAAGCTCTCCTCCGTTGGTGACGATGGCCCACGCCGGGCGCTGCCCCAGCGATACACCAGAGGCACCAGTCATCAAGACATGCATGGAAGCTCTCCTTAATTTTGTGACGACGGCCCGCTTTATCCAGTGACGAGTTAGCTGGCAACAACGCCATGGGCGCGCGCCCAGCCCAGGCCATCGACGGTGTCACCTGCGGGGCGGTATTCACAGCCGACCCAGCCGTCATAGCCAAGGGCGTCGAGACGCTCAAGCACCGAGCCAAAGTTCACCTCACCCTGGTCCGGTTCATGGCGCTCCGGGACCCCGGCGAGCTGCACGTGTCCGACCACATCGAACTGGCTTTCCAGGGTACGGATCAGGTCGCCCTGGACGATCTGGCAGTGGTACAGGTCGAACTGCAGCCTGAGGTGGGGCGAGCCGACGCGCTGGATCACCTCCCTGGCAAGCTCCTGGCGCTGCAACAGGAATCCCGGCATGTCGCGACCGTTGATCGGCTCGATCAACAGGGTGCGCCCGGCCCGGCCACAGGCCTCGGCGGCATGGGAAAGGTTGTCGACGTAGGTGGCCAGATGGGCCTCTCGGGTGGCCTCGCTGGCGCCTTGCGGCAGCAGCCCCGCCATGGCATGCAGGCGCGGACAGTCGAGCGCCGCGGCGTAGTCGAGCGCACGCTCGAGCCCCTCGCGGAACTCCCCCTCGCGCCCCGGCAGGCTGGCAAGGCCTCGCTCGCCAGCCTCCCAGTCGCCGGGGGGCAGGTTGAACAGCACCTGCGTCAGCCCATGTTGGTCGAGCCGCTCACGCAGTTCGTGCGCCTCGAAATCGTAGGGGAAGAGGTACTCGACGCCGGCAAAGCCCGCCTTGGCGGCGGCGCCAAAGCGGTCGAGAAAGGCGTGCTCGGTGAACATCATGCTGAGGTTGGCGGCCAGGCGGGGCATCTCGCTCTCCTGATTGTCATTGTCGTGCGGGCCTCGCGTCGGGGGCCCAGTATCGGGGCCGTGTCGACACCCCCGACGCCAATAGCCCCGGGTCAGTCGCGGGGGAAGCGTGCTTCGAGTTCCTCTACCTGTTCTGGGGTCAACCCACGAGGATTCTGGCCGCGCAGCAGCAGGAACAGCTTGGCGGTCTCCTCGAGCTCTTCGGTGGCGTAGACCGCTGCCTCCAGCGACTTGCCCGCCACCACCGGGCCGTGGTTGGCCAGCAGCACCGCGCTGTGCTTGCCGGCGAGCCCACGTACCGCGTCGCCAAGGCTGGGGTCCCCCGGCACGTGATAGGGCACCAGCGGCAGGCGGCCGACGCGCATCACGTAGTAGGCGGTCAGCGGCGGAATGCAGTCGTGGTGGTCCACATCCGGCAGGCAGGATACCGCCACCGAGTGGGTCGAGTGCAGATGGACGATGGCCTCGGACTGGGGCCGCTCGGCGTACATCGCCATATGAAGGAAACTTTCCTTGGTCGGCTTGTCGCCATCGAGCCATTCCCCCGTCGCCGACAACGTCGAGATGCTGGCCGGATCGAGTCGTCCCAGGCAGGCGTTGGTCGGGGTCATCAACCAGCCGCCGTCGTCCAGACGCACACTGATATTACCGCTGGAGCCCATGGTCAGGCCGCGGTCGAACAATGACTTGCCGTAGGTCGCGATCTGCTCGCGCAGACGATTGACGTCACGTGCACTCATTGGCTCATCTCCTTGAGCACCTTAAAGCCGCGGCTGAAGATATCGACGCCGCCGAAGTTGCCGGACTTGAGCGCCAGCGACAGGGTCGACCCGCCGACGCGGGCCTGGGTCCAGGGCACCCCGGCATCGATCTGCCCGCCGATATGCAACTGGTCCAGCGACAGCGCCGAGACCACCGCACCGGAGGTCTCGCCGCCGGCCACCAGCAACCTGCCGACACCTTCGTCCACCAGGGTGGCGGCCAGGGTCGCCAGGGCCCGCTCGACCAGCTCGCCCGCCTTGGCCACACCCAGGCGCTGCTGGGCGGCCTTGACCCGCTCGGGTGCAGCCGAGGCGTAGACCAGCACCGGTTCATCCGGCGAGTCCCGATAGTGGCGACGCACGAAGTCCAGCGCTTCGGCGATGGGCGCGTCACCCTCGGCCAGCGCCAGCGGGTCCAGGGCGATCCCCGGATGGCGCTCGAGGAAGTGCTCGACCTGGGCCAGGGTCGCCCGCGAGCAGCTACCGGAAAGCACCAGGGCCTGCCCCTGGGCCGAGGC
>NZ_JAMXRY010000039.1:0-50630 GCF_024124525.1 Halomonas sp. OfavH-34-E
GGCCGCTGTCCCTGGAGAAGTCACCCAGGCAAGCGCGGACGCGTCCTTGACGCCCCAGCGCGCGAGTTCAAAGGCCAGGCCGGACAGGTCTGCCTGGTGTATCTCCGGCTCGGCGTGGGGCGGCAGCGGCTGCTCTTCCGCCCACAGCCGATAGCAGCGTCCAGGCCCCTGGCGCCCTGCCCGCCCACGCCGCTGATCGGCGCTGGCTCGGTTGACACGGCGGGTCTCGAGACGCGAAAGCCCGGTACGCGGGCTGAACACCGGCACCCGCTCCAGTCCTGCATCGACCACGCTGCGCACGCCATCCACGGTGACACTGGACTCGGCGATGGCGGTGGCCAGCACCACCCGACGCCGGCCATTCGGGTCAGGACGAAGGGCAGCGCGCTGCTGCTCGAGCGGCAAGCGTCCATGCAGCGGCAGTATCGCGATATCCTCCAGCCGCTCGCCCAGCCAGCGCCCGAGACGTTCGATTTCGGCAACGCCAGGCAGGATCACCAGCACGTCGCCAACAGGATCACCACCACCCCTGGCATCGTCATCCCCGCCATGGGACACAGGATCGGACGCCTGCAGCGCCTCCATGACCACCCGGCCCTGCTGCTCCTCTGCAGAGGCGCGCTGGGACAGCGGCCGATACAGCGTCTGGACCGGATACTGCCGCCCCGGGCACTCGATCACCGCCACGTCCTGCCCCAGCACGCCTTGCATGGCGGCCACGTCCAGGGTGGCGGACATCACCACCAGGCGCAGGTCCTCGCGCAGCCCCTGCTGGACGTCGAGGGCCAGCGCCAGCCCCAGGTCGGCCTCCAGACTGCGTTCATGGAACTCGTCGAAGAGGATGCCGGTGACGCCCTCCAGCATGGGGTCATGCTGCAGCATGCGCGACAGCACGCCCTGGGTGACGACTTCGAGGCGAGTCGTCGGGCCGACGCGGCTCTCGCCACGCATGCGATATCCCACCGTCTCGCCCGGCCGCTCGCCCAGCAACTCGGCCATGTGGCCCGCCGCCAGACGCGCCGCCACCCGACGAGGCTCCAGCAGCAGCAGACGCCCGCGACCATCGTCGCCACCGCACCAGTCACAGTCCAGCAGGGCCAGCGGTACCCGAGTGGTCTTGCCGGCCCCGGGCTCGGCCACCAGCAGCGCCCGGTTGTGCTGTTCAAGCGCTGCGGTGAGCTGAGGCAGTCGGGCATCGATGGGCAGGCTGGGCGGTGAAGACATCGGCTCGGGGGCTCCTCGGGCGGGACGGGACGGGACTGAACTGGGCTGCACTGGCCTGCACAAGCAAGGCAGCAATGCGCCGCCGATGATAGCACGCCGTTCCCCCAGGGCCCGGCGGCAGCGACCCCGCCCGAGGCCTAATTTGTATACACTAGAAACAACATTTTGTTGCCAGTAGATGACGTTTTTGTCTACGCTCTTCAAGCTGACCAAAAGGTCAGGTTTTTTAGCGCGACGCCCGTCGCGGCATCACCCAGACAATCGACAGCGGCCACTACAACGACAAGAGGACCCTGAGATGAGCGAGACCACGTCCACGCTTTCACCGCGCGACCGTCATCCGGCAGCCAGCGCGAGTCGCCCTGACGGCGACGACGGTACTGCGGATCAAACCAACCAGGACGCCGTCGGCCGGCTTGCCTGGCTGGATCGCTACTTCAACGTCAGCCGCCGGGGCAGTTCGCTGAAGACCGAACTGCTGGCCGGGATCGCCACCTTTCTGGCGGGCATGTACATCATCGTGGTCAATCCGGCGGTATTGTCGGACGCCGGCATTCCCTTCTCAGCGGCGCTGTCGGCTACGGTGGTCATCAGCTTTCTGAGCAGCCTGGCCATGGCGCTGTACGCGCGAAACCCCATCCTGGTGGCGCCCGGCATGGGCATGAACGCCCTGTTCACCTACACCCTGGTACTGGGGGCGGGTCTGTCCTGGGAGGTCGCACTCGGATGCGTGTTCTGGTCCGGTGTGATGTTCGCCGTACTGGCCATGTTCAACGTCCGCGAGGCGATCATCGACGCCATTCCGCCGTCGCTGCGCTACGCCATCACCTGCGGTATCGGCCTGTTCATCACCTTTATCGGTCTCAAGAACGCCGGCTTCATCGTGGCAAGCCCCGCCACCCTGGTCAGCCTGGGCAGCCTGGACGCAAGTCTCGCCACCTTCTTCATCGGGCTGATCGTGACCGCAGTACTGGTCATTCGCGGCTTCAACGGTGCCCTGATCCTCGGCATCGCCACCACCACCCTGCTGGCCGCACCGATGGGGCGTCTGTGGGGTGACGAGGTGGTCGTGGCATGGCAGGGACTGGCCGCCTGGCCGGACTTCTCGGCGCTGGGCCAGGTCGACGTGCTGGGGGCTCTCAAGGTCGCCTACCTGCCCTTTATCTTCGTGATGCTGTTCACCAACTTCTTCGATGCGCTGTCGTGCTTCATGGCGCTGTCGGAATCCGCGGGACTCAAGGATGCCAAGGGCAACCCGCGCAATCTCAAGCGCTCGATGACGGTGGACGCCTTCGCCTCGATGATCGCCGCTCCGCTGGGCACCAGCGCCGCCCAGACCTTTATCGAGTCCGGCGCAGGGGTCGCCCAGGGCGGGCGCACCGGCCTGACCGCGCTGGTGATCGCGCTGCTGTTCCTGCCGTTTCTGTTCCTGTCGCCGCTGCTGTCGCTGGTGCCGGGCATCGCCACCTCGCCGGCGCTGGTGCTGGTCGGCCTGTTCATGATGGCCCCGGTGGGCAAGATCGACTGGGCACGCTTCGAGGAGGCCTTTCCGGCCTTTCTGGCGATCATCCTGATGCCGTTGACCTACTCGATCACCCTGGGCATCGCCTTCGGCTTCATGAGCTTCGTGCTGATCAAGCTGGCCACCGGCAAGTTCACCGAGATCAAACCCGCCATGTGGGTGTCCGCGGTACTGTCCGCGATCATGCTGGTGACGGCGCAATAAAAGCGCGCGAGCCCCGGGGCGCCCGCCGCCGGGGCAAGTTGCTAGCGGCCAGACAGCACTAGCTGTTGGAGGAAGACACCACCCCGCAGCCCTTCAATACCACCTGAGTCAGAAAGTCGGTGACACGCTGCATATCTTCGTCGGTGAAGTCGTCGTGGCCGGTGATGCCGGCGACCTGGCTTTGAAAGTCTGCGTAGTGCTGGGTCGCCGACCAGATCAGGAAGATCAGCGATACCGGGTCCACCGGGTCCATCAGGCCGCGCTCGGCCCACTGACGAAACACCTCGGCACGGCTTTCGACCCAGTCGCGCAGCTCGCCACGCAGATAGTCCTGCAGAAAGGGAGCGCCCTGAAGGATCTCGCCAGCAAACAGGCGCGAGGCCTCGGGGTGGCGTCGAGACATCTCCATCTTCGAGCGGATAAAGGCACTGAGCACCTCGGCGGGATCATCATCCACCGAGATATCGTCGAGCATCATGTTCCAGCGCTCCATCACCCCTTCCAGCAGGCGAACGTACAGCGCCTTCTTGCTGCCCATGTAGTAGAGCACATTGGACTTGGGCAGCCCGGCTTCCTCGGCAATCAGCTTCAGGCTGGCGCCCCGATAGCCGTGACGCGAAAACACTCGCTCGGCGGCGTCGAGTATGTCGCGTTCGTTACGCTGGCGAATGGCACCAGCCTCCGCCTCCAGCGGCGCCTTCAGCGCCGTGTCATCAAGCTGTGAGCCCATGGTTATCCCGGTCGTCGAATCGCCCGCCACCGCCGGTTGCAGGTGGGTCGGCAAGGAGGAAAAGAGTGCCTGAACCCCACCGCTCTGGCAATTGGGCAAAGCGGCTAACCTGGCGCGACAGCGCCTGTGACGGGCAGCTTTTTAGGCCTCTGCCGTGGTCGCCGACAGGAACACGCGGCGGGCACCGAAAAAAACTCGACGGCGTGACTTGAAGAAGCTGACCGATTGGTCAAGAATGAAGTTACCCCCTTGCCATGGCGATGCCCCTTGGTACCGACTCGCTGACAACCACTCGGCTCAGTCTGCAACCAGGACATCGACCAGGACATCAACGACGACAACGACAACATAAGCGGACCTGACCATGATCGAGTTCTTCCTCAACGGGCGGCCACGGCGCGTCGACGCCGAGGCCCACCTCAGCGTGCTCGACCTGCTGCGCGAGCGCCTCAACCAGACCGGCACCAAGGAAGGCTGCGCCTCCGGCGACTGCGGTGCCTGCACCGTGGCGATCGGCGAGCCCGATGCCGACGGCAACCTGCGCTATCACAGCGCCAACGCCTGCATCATGCCGGCCCACCAGCTCAATGGACGCCACCTGGTCACCGTCGAGGGGTTGTCCCGGGGGGACGAGCTGCATCCTTGCCAGACCGCCATGGTGGAACACCACGGTAGCCAATGCGGCTTCTGCACCCCGGGTATCGTCATGTCGCTGTTCACCCTTCATGAGGATGACCGCACGCGGCCCGCGCCACTGACGCCTGAGCGACTGGAAGCGGCGCTGGGTGGCAACCTGTGTCGCTGCACCGGCTATCGCCCGATCCGCGACGCCGCCCTGGCCATGGGCGACACCCCGGGCTTCCGGCCCGAATGGCTCGATGATGACGCCCTTGCCCGAACGCTTGCCACCAATGTGGGAGAGCCTGCTACCCGCACCGGCTTCTACCAGCCGCGCCGCCTCGATGAACTGGTCGAACTGCGCGCCCGCCACCCCGACGCCCGCCTGGTGGCCGGCGGCACCGATCTCTGGCTCGAAGTCACCCAGAATCTGGCGGACTTCGCCGAGGTCATCGACGTCACCCGGGTGGAACAACTCAAGGTGCTGGAAGCGGGCCACGACGCCAGCGGTCGACCAGGGATGTGGGTCGGCGCCGCCGTCACCTACACGCAACTGGAACCGCTGTTTGCCGAGCGCTATCCCGCCTTCCATCACCTCCTGCATCGACTGGGCTCTGGTCAGGTGCGCAATCGCGGCACCCTGGGTGGCAACGTGGCCAACGCCTCGCCCATCGGCGACACCCCACCGGTACTGCTGGCACTCGACGCCTGCCTGCGCCTGACCGGACCCGGCGGCAGTCGCGAACTCGCCGCGGCGGACTTCTTCATCGACTACAAGAAGACCGCCCTGGCGCCGGACGAGTGCCTGGAAGCGATCTTCCTGCCGACGCTGGCAGCTGACCGCCAGCTCAAGGTCTGGAAACTGTCAAAACGGCGTGAGGACGACATCTCGGCGGTACTCGGTGCCTTTAGCTGGGCCCTGAAGGACGGCGCCCTGGCCGAGGTCCGCCTGGCCTTCGGCGGCATGGCCGCGATCCCGGCCCGGGCAACCGGCGCCGAGGCGGCACTGGAAGGCCATGCCCCTTCACCCGAGCGGTTCGCCGCCGCCATCGATGCGCTGGCCGAAGACTTTCAGCCCATGAGCGATGTGCGTGGCAGCAGCGACTATCGTCGGCACGCCGCCGCTGCACTGATCGAACGCCTGCGCCTGGTCGTCGCCGACGCGGCATCCCAGGACTCTCAGCACCCGACCCAGGAGGTGATGCTCCATGCGTACGCTCACTGATCTGACCACACCTGCCTCCGCGGCCAGCGATACTGCCGATACTCCCCGCCACGCGCCGGCGGCCAAGGGCTTCTCGGGCAGCGCCGCTCGCCACGAAAGCGCGGTCAAGCACGTCACCGGGCGCGCCGCCTACATCGACGACCTGGCGCTGCCGGCGGACGCGCTGCACCTGGCGGTGGGACTCTCGCCGGTCGCCAGCGGACGCATCACCGGGCTGGACCTGTCCGCCGTGCGCAGCGCCCCGAGCGTGGTCGACGTGATCAGCGTCGCCGACGTCCCGGGCCACACGGATATCGGCCCGGTCTTTCCCGGCGATCCGATCATGGCCGACGGCGAGGTACTCTACGCCGGCCAGGTGATCTTCTGCGTCGCCGCCACCAGCCATCGTGCGGCGCGTCAGGCGGTCAAGAAGGCGCGCCTGGAGATCGATGAGGTCGAGGCGAGCCTCGACCCAGTGGCCGCCGCCGAGGCCGGCGACGTGGTGCGCCCGACCCACCGCCAGCAGAGCGGTGACTGGGAGGCCGCCCTGGCCGGCGCGACACACGTCATCGAGGACGAGCAGTTCGTCGGTGGCCAGGAGCACTTCTATCTGGAGGGGCAGGCCTGCGTGGTCCACCCCACCGAAGACGAAGGCGTGATGGTCCACACCTCCAATCAGCACCCCAGCGAGACCCAGAAGCTGATCGCCGAGGTGCTGGGCATCCCCTTCCACGCGGTCACCGTGGAGGTGCGCCGCATGGGTGGCGGCTTCGGCGGCAAGGAGACCCAGGCCTCGCCCTGGGCCTGCCTGGCGGCCCTGATCGCCCGACGCACCGGCAAGAGCTGCCGTGTTCGCCTGCCCCGGGCCGAGGACATGAAGGTCACCGGCAAGCGCCACCCCTTCCACAACCGCTATCGTCTCGGTGTCGATGAACAGGGCGTGATCCAGGGCGGTGACATCACCGTCATCGGCGACTGCGGCTACTCGCCGGATCTGTCCGAAGCCATCGTCGACCGCGCCATGTTCCACGCCGACAACGCCTATTCGCTGGGCCAGGCTCGGGTCACCGGTCATCGCGCCCGTACCAGCACCGCGTCAAACACCGCCTTTCGTGGCTTCGGTGGTCCCCAGGGGATGATGGTGATCGAAGCCGCCATGGAGGACATCGCCCGCCGCGTGGGAGAGGACCCGCTGACGGTGCGCAAGCGCAACCTGTATCGCCAAGGCCGCGACCAGACCCACTATGGCCAGACGGTGGACCAGATCACGCTGCTGCATGACCTGATCGAGCGGCTCGAGACCTCGAGCGACTACTGGTCCCGGCGCCAGGCGATCACCGAGTTCAACGCCGACAGCCCGGTCATCCGCAGGGGCCTGGCGCTGACCCCGGTGAAGTTCGGCATCTCCTTCACCGCCCAGCACCTCAACCAGGCCGGTGCCCTGCTGCACGTCTACACCGACGGCAGCGTGATGATCAATCACGGCGGCATCGAGATGGGCCAGGGCCTGCACACCAAGGTGTGCCAGGTGGTCGCCCGCGAGCTGGGGCTCGATCTCGAAGCGGTACGCATCAGCGCCAGCCGTACCGACAAGGTGCCCAACACCTCACCCACGGCGGCCTCCAGCGGGGCCGACCTGAACGGCCAGGCGGCCCGCGACGCGGCCAGCAAGCTGAAGTCGCGGCTGTTCGACTTCGCCGCCGAGCGCTACCAGCTCGACCGTCAGGACATGCGTCTGGAACAGGGCGAACTGATCGCCGGCATCGGTGGCAGCGAACGACGTATCGCCTGGGGCGAGCTCATCCAGGACGCCTACCTGGGTCGGGTGTCGCTGTCCGAGAAAGGCTTCTACGCAACGCCGTTGATCCACTACGACCGGGCCAGCGGCAGCGGACGCCCCTTCTACTACTTCGCCTATGGCGCCGCCGTCGCCGAGGTGGCACTGGACACCCTCACCGGCGAGTATCAGGTGGATAGGGTCGACATCCTCCACGACGTGGGCGACTCGCTCAATCCGGCCATCGACGTGGGCCAGGTGGAAGGCGGCTTTATCCAGGGCATGGGGTGGCTGACCAGCGAGGAACTGAAGTGGAACGAGCGGGGCCAGTTGACCTCGTTCGGCCCGGCCACCTACAAGATCCCCGCCTACGGCGATCTGCCGGCCACCTTCAACGTCGAGCTGATGCAGGGCCACCCCAACTCCATGGCCAGCATCTACCGCTCCAAGGCGGTCGGTGAGCCGCCCTTCATGCTGGGGATGTCGGTGTGGTGCGCGCTGCGCGACGCCCTGGCGAGCCTCACCGACTACCGCCAGGCGGTACGGCTGGACACCCCGGCGACACCTGAGCGGGTCATGGCGGCGGCACGCCAGGCACGAAAGCTACACGAGAGTCGCGCAGGGGGCACCCCATGAGCGGCGAGCGCTGGTACGACGCCCTGGCCCGCCTCCGACGCGCCGGCCTGCCCCATGTGCTGGCCACCCAGGTGACCAGCCAGGGGTCTACCCCACGTGAGCCTGGCGCCAGGATGGTGATCACCGCCGACGCCATCATCGACACCCTGGGCGGCGGCACCTTCGAATGGCAGCTGATCGCCTGCGCCCGGGAACGCCTCGAGCGCGGCGAGGCCGGCCTCAGCCTGGAGGCCTTTTCGCTGGGCGGCCGCAGTGGCCAGTGCTGCGGCGGCTTCGTCAATGTGCTGCTGGAAACGGATCTCGGTACGGCCACGCGCCTGGCGCTGTTCGGCGCCGGCCACGTGGGCCGCGCGGTGGCCTCATTGGCGGCGCCGCTTGGCTGGCGACTCGACTGGTACGATAGCCGCGAGGACGCCTTCAGCGGGCTCGACCCGGCCCCAGGCCAGCATCACCACCGGCTTGACGACTGCAACGCCAGCGCCGAGTCGCTGCCTGCCGGCAGCCACGTGCTGGTGCTGACCCACGACCACGCCGAGGACTACGCCCTGGTCGAGGCACTGCTCAGGCGCGGCGACATGGCCTCGATCGGGCTGATCGGCTCGCGCAGCAAGTGGGCCAGCTTCCGCGGGCGACTGGAGCGTGCCGGCATCCCGCACGATCGCATCGACACCGTGCGCTGCCCGATCGGCGACTCCGGCGGCGACAAGACGCCCTACGCCGTCGCCCTGGCCGCCCTGGCCGAGCTGCTGCCACTGGCAAGCCCCAGGCCGGAGGGGGCACGTCGCGACGCGCTGCGCGGCCTGGAAAGCGCAGAGGTACGACGCCTGTTTTCCTGAACCTGTCCTGGCCCGACCGTTACCCGTCTGACCGGGTAGCGCCAGGCGTCTGCCTCCCTGGCCGCCGCGCCTGCCGCCCCCTGACAACAGCGTCACCGCCATAGTGCGATGACGCGATGACCCTATAAGCGACAACCCGATAAAGAGTGCCCCATGACCGAGACCCGTAACGCCTCTGCCAGCACCGCACCCGCGCCCGAGGCTTTCTCCGGAACTTCCGCCGGCGCCTCCACCAGCCCCGCTGGCGGCCCCTGCTCATCGAGCTGGGTCATGCGCGCGCGCATCCTCAGCTTCAACGCCGATCCCGGTGACGGCGACACCCCGCTCGAGGGCAGCGTCAGCTACTTCGCCGACGGCGTGCTGTGGTGGGCCGAGGGTGTCGTTCAGGCGGTGGGCGACTATACAGAGCTCGCCCCCCATCTGCCCGCCGACGCCAGCGTCATCGACCACCGCGACAAGCTGGTGATGCCAGGCTTCATCGACAGCCATGTGCACTATGTGCAGCTCGAGATCATGGCCTCCTACGGACGTCAGCTGCTCGACTGGCTCAATGAGTACACCTTCCCCGAGGAATGTCGCTTTGCCCAGCGCGAACACGCCGAGCAGATGGCCGACGTCTTCCTCGATGAACTGATGCGAGTAGGCACCACCACCGCCCAGGTGTTCTGCTCGAGCCATCCGGCCTCGACCGACGCCTTCTTCAGTGCGGCCCAACGCCGCGACCTGTGCATGCTGGCCGGCAAGGTACTGATGGACCGCCATGCCCCCGACGCGCTCACCGACGACACCTACGGCGGCATCCGCGACAGCGAGCGCCTGATCAGTGACTGGCACGGCACCGCGCGTCTCGGCTACAGCGTCACCCCGCGCTTCGCGCCTACCTCCACCCGCGCCCAGCTCGACGCCGCCGGAGGCCTTCTGCGCAATGATCCGAGCCTGTGGCTGCAGACCCACCTGTCGGAGAACCTGGGCGAGCTCGACTGGGTGGCCGAGCTGTTTCCGGGCAGCCGCGACTACCTGGCGGTCTACGAGGAATCCGGGCTGGTGGGGCCGCGCAGCACCTTTGCCCACGGCATCCACCTGGACGACGAGATGCGTACCCGACTGGCCGAGCGCGGCGCCAACATCGCCTTCTGTCCCAGCTCCAACCTGTTTCTCGGCAGCGGCCTGTTCGACCGGGCCGGCGCCCGGGCCCAGGGGCTGAATCTGACGCTTGCCAGCGACATCGGCGCCGGTACCGACCTGTCGGGACTTGCCACCCTCAAGGCGGCCTATCAGGTCGGCCAGCTCAGGGGCACGCCACTGACCGCCTGGGCAGGCTTTCATGACCTGACCCGAGGCAACGCCGTATCGCTGTCACTGGACGATCGGATCGGCAGCCTGACCCCCGGTCGCGACGCCGACTTCGTGGTCATCGACCTGTTCGCCTCGCCGCTGCTGGCTCGACGCATGGGGCGCACCCAGTCGCTGGCAGAGGAGCTGTTCACCCTGATGATGCTGGGGGACGACCGCGCCATCTACGAGACCTGGGCGGGGGGGCGCCTGCAGCACCGCCGCCAGACCTGAAGAACCCGACGACAGGCGCCGGCGACCGGCGCTTGCACTGGGTGATGGCTGGCCGGGAAATTCCTCGGCGAGTGCGCTAGAATGCGCGCCTTGAATACCACACGCTGCCAACGCTGCTCCGGATTTACGCTCCGGCTCGCACGAGGACAACCATGAGTCACGATACCTCACCCCCTGACACAGCCACCGAAACCGCCACTTCAGGTCCAGACACCCTGGTGGTGTGCGCGCTTTACAAGTTCGTCACCCTCGACGACTACGAGGCGCTGCGCGAGCCGCTGCTCGACACCCTGCTCGAGCATCAGGTGCGCGGCACCCTGCTGCTGGCCCGTGAAGGCATCAATGGCACCGTCGCCGGCACCCGCCAGGGTATCGACGCGGTGCTCGCCTGGCTGCGCGCCGACCCACGCCTGGCCGAGCTCGACACCAAGGAGTCACTGACCCGTCGTGCGCCCTTCATGCGCACCAAGGTCAAGCTCAAGCGCGAGATCGTGACCATGGGCGTCGAGGGCATCGACCCGCGCCATACCGTCGGCACCTACGTGGACCCCAAGGACTGGAACGCGCTGATCCAGGACCCCGAGGTGCTGCTGATCGACACCCGCAACGACTACGAAGTCGAGGTCGGCACCTTCGAGGGCGCGGTCAATCCGGCCACCAGCGCCTTTCGCGACTTCCCCGAGTACGTGAAGAAGACCCTGGACCCGAGTCGCCACAAGAAGGTGGCGATGTTCTGTACCGGCGGCATCCGTTGCGAGAAGTCCACCGCCTACCTCAAGGAGCAGGGATTCGAGGACGTCTACCACCTCAAGGGCGGCATCCTGAAGTACCTGGAGGACGTACCGAAGGACAAGACCCTGTGGCGTGGCGAGTGCTTCGTGTTCGACGACAGGGTGACCGTCGACCACGACCTCAAGCCCGGGCGCTATGACCAGTGCCACGCCTGCCGCATGCCGATCACCGAGCAGGACAAGCAGAGCGAGTACTACCAGAAAGGCGTCTGTTGCCCGCGCTGCTACGACCGTCTGAGCGACGAACAGAAGGCCCGCTTCGCCGAGCGTGAGCGCCAGATGCGCCTCGCCCAGGAGCGCGGCGAGGCCCACCTGGGCGCCGACGCGGTGGCGCGCATGGAAGAGCGTCGCGAGGCCAAGCGACGCGCCAGGGAAGCGGCGCGCGAGGCCAATCGCCAACAGGGCTGATGCACGGCTTCTGGTGTTGCACGACCGTTGATGCATGCCGGCTCATGCACGCCGGCCTTCCATCCACAACACCCGCCACAACACCTGCCAGACCAAACAAGAGGCGCCCTGGGATTTATACCAGAGACGGGCGCCTCTTTTGCGTGTCACCGAGGACTTCGCCGGTAGCGAAGGGCGCGCCGAAGCGCGCCAAACTGTGTTGAAAGAAACGGCGTCGGCCTGTTCAACCTCTTCCTCGCCTCGGTCGGCGATCACGCCGAAAACACCTTAGATTCCGACGTTTTCGCTTCGACATCATGCCTCAGCAACCTTCCACCCCGCCCGTTGCCTGAAAAGCGGCCGCCGCCCACACAGGATCACCTATTACTAACACCAGCGCGGGCAAGCCTCAGTGCCATCTGGTGACATGAAGCACGCCTTGAGCATCAGGGTTCGCCATCAACCTGTGCCGCTACTGATTCCCGCTGTCGGTCGCCGGACAGCGGCAGGCTCAGATCGCCCGCCTGGACGGCAAACCGTGACGTGACGCAACGAAGGGAATACATGATGCGACCTTGGCCCAACTACCTTCCCCCTGTTCTGGCCGGCACTTTCTTGGCCAGCACTTTTTTGACTGGCACCTTTCTCGCCTGCAGCATGGCCGTCGCCTCCCAGGCATCGGCGGCAACCACATCAGACACCGAATCCGCAGACCAACAAGACTATCGACAGTATTTCACCCCTCTGCCCTCGCTTCCCCCCATCCCCGCCGACAACAGCCTCACCGCTGAGAAGGTAGCGCTTGGCAAGATGCTGTTCTTCGAACCCCGGCTGTCGAAGAGCAGCAACATCAGCTGCGCTTCCTGTCACAACCCGGCCCTGGCCTGGACGGACCGGCTGCCGACGGCGGTCGGCCACGATGGCCAGGTGGGAGAACGCAACTCCCCCACCGTGCTCAACTCGGGTTTTCTTGGCTCACAGTTCTGGGATGGTCGCGAACCCGACCTGGAAGGCCAGGCACTAGGCCCCATCCAGAACAGCATCGAGATGGCCCACGACCTGGACGGCGCCCTTGCCCGCCTTTCCGCCGTCGACGGCTATTCCGATCACTTCCAGACGGCATTTCCCGATGACGAGGCTCCGCTGTCCTCCGGCAACCTGGCCGACGCCATCGCCAGCTTCGAGCGCACGCTGAATACGCCGAACGCTCCGCTCGATCGCTACCTGCTCGGTGACGAGGCTGCCCTGACCGATCAGCAGAAGGCAGGCATGAAAGACTTCGTGGACGTCGGGTGCATCAGCTGTCACCGCGGCGCCAACTTCAGCGACAGCCTGTTCCATCCGATTCAGGTGCCGGGATCGGATGACCCCGGGCGCTTCGCGGTCACCAACGAGGAAAGCGATCGCCAGGCCTTCAGGACGGCGTCACTGCGCAACGTCGCCCTGACCTACCCCTACTTTCACGACGGCTCGGCCAAGACGCTTGAAGACGTCGTGCCCATCATGGCCAAGCAGATGCTCAAGCGGGAGCTTGATGAAGCGACCGTCGAACGGTTGGTCAGCTTCCTGCATGCCCTGACAGGAGAGCAGCCGGTCGTGACAGTACCCGCTCTGCCCTAAGCCAACCCAGCCACCAATACCACCCCGCAACATGCCAGCGCCGCCTCCCCCGACAAGGGGCAAGGCGGCGCTTGACGTTCCGAACAAGTCCTAGACGGCGACCAGCCGCTGTCTCAGCGCCTGCCTCCTGTCCTCATCCATGAAGGCCGCCTCGATGGCGTTGCCGGCCAGCCACTTGAGGGTCTCGTTGGACCAGCCGAAGGCCCGCTGACAGGCGGCGAAGTTATCGCGCATGCCACCGCCGAAGTAAGCCGGGTCATCGGAGTTGATGGTTACCACCAGTCCAGCGTCGATCAGCGTCGGCAGACCATGATCCTCGAGCCGTTCCACCACTTTCAGGCGCACATTGGACAGCGGACACACCGTCAGCACGGTGCCTTCGTCGGCCAGCCGCTCCATCAGCTCGACGTCCTCGATCGCCCTTACGCCATGGTCGATGCGACACACCTGAAGCTCATCCAGCGCCTCGCGGATATAGCTCGGCGGCCCCTCCTCGCCTGCGTGGGCCACGCGCTCGAGGCCCAGCTCCCGCGCCCGGGCAAAGACCTCCTGAAACTTGCTCGGCGGATTGCCTCGCTCAGCGCTGTCCAGCCCCACGGCACTGAAGTGGTCATGCCAGGGCGTGCTGTCCTCGAGCAGCTGCATGGCATCGGCGGCGGGCTGATCACGCAGAAAGGCGAGGATCATGGCGGTGGAAATATCCAGCTCGGAGCGGGCCTTGGCGCAGGCGGCCGTCAGGCCTTCCATCACCTCGGACAGCGCCACGCCACGGGACAGGTGGGCCTGGGGGTCCACGTGCATCTCGATATGCACCACCCCCTCGGCGGCGGCGCGCCGGAAGTAGTCCATCGCCAGGTCCTCGAAGTCCCGGGCACGGACCAGCACGCTCATGCCCTGATAGTAGAGATCGAGAAAGGACTGCAGGTCGCTGAAGTCGTAAGCCTGCCGGGCCGCCTCGATATCGGCGTAAGGCAGGCTGACCCCGTTACGCTCGGCCAGCGCAAACATCAGCTCCGGCTCCAGCGTACCCTCGATGTGCAGATGCAGTTCCGCCTTGGGCAGGCGGGTCAGAAAGTCGTCGGTCATGGTGTCTGGCCCTGTGGCATCGAACCGTAGAAATCAGGTGTCATCTTTCACATGGTGACGCATTCGCCCCGGGCTTGCCATGGCGCACCGACCGCCATGTCGATGACCCTGGGGATGTGCTCCATGCCGGGTGACGGCGAGTCGGGATCATGATGGTGCACCAGCATGAGCACCGTGCGTCCGGCCAGCCAGGGGCCGATGCCATCGGCCACCCGCCGCGCGGTGGCCGCATCCAGCGAGGCAAAAGGCTCATCGAGCACCACCAGGGCGGGATCGGTCAGCCACAGACGCGCCAGACCCAGACGTCGCGCCTGGCCGCCGGAAAGCTGTCGCCCCCCTTCCCCCACGCGTGTCTCGAGCCCGCCGGGCAGACCCTGCGCCCAGTCGGCCAGGTCTACCGCAACAAGCGCCTGCCACAGCCGCTCCGGGCTCGCCTCGGGGGCGCCCAGCCGCAGATTCTCGGCAAGGCTTGCGTCGAACAGCTCCACCCGCTGGCTCAGACAGCCCACTTGGCTGCTCAACCACTGCGGGTCCAGGGCTTCCACCGCCTGGCCGTCCAGGGTCAAGCGACCCTGGTGGCCACGCAGCTCCCCGGCAAGCAGCGCCAACAGCGTCGACTTGCCACTGCCGGAGGGGCCACAAATCGCGGCCCTTTCCCCCGGCGCCAGCCGGAAGCTCAGGGGCGACAGCGCCTGATCGAGTGCCCGCGGATAACGAAAACTCAGCGACGTAGCACAGACCTCCAGCCCTCCAGACTCGGCGGTCCCGCTTCGAGGCGCAGCGTGCACTGCAACAGCTCGGGTGGTGTCTGAGACGTTTGCAGGCGCTGCACGCTGCTGGTCGATAGCATTGAGCCGCTCGGCGGCGGCGAGGCTCGCGCCGGCCTGGGTGAAGGCGGCGGGCAAGCTTGCCAACCCCTCGGCCAGGGCCAGCGAGGCCAACGGCAGCATCACCAGCACGGCGGCGCCCAACTGGCCGCTGCCGAAGGCGGCGAGGCCACCGATCAACACAAGCCACCAGGCGCCCCCCATCACCAACGTCGTCAGAACATTGCCAAACCCGGTGATCAGTGACAGTCGCCACTGGGCCGCCAGCAGCTCGTCCTCGAGGGCTTCAAGCTCGCCACGGCTGCGCGCCAACGCGCCGTAGGCCTCGAGTTCACTCAGACCGCCAAGGGTTTCGATCATTGCCGAGCGCAGTCGCTCCAGCCCGGCGACGCGGCGACGACAGGCCGCCAGACCCAGGCGGGCCTGTCCGAGGGTCAGCCAGCTCCAGCCGAACAGCAGCAAGACGCCCAGCACCAGCGCGGCCTGGGGCAACCACACCGCCACCAACGCTACCAGCGCCGCCCCCAGCACCAGCGCCATCGCCGCCGGCGCCAGCAGTCGCAGGTAAAGCGCGTCCAGGGTATCGATATCGGCGGTCAGACGGTTGAGCCAGTCGCCGGATCGCCTTGCCCCGAGGCTGGCGCCGTCCATCGCCACCAGGCCCGAGAAGCAGCGCGCCCTCAGGCGTGCCAGCAGTCGCAGGATGGTGTCGTGGTTGTAGAGGCGTTCGACGTAGCGTGACACGGTACGGGACACCGCAAACAGACGAATGCCCGCCCCGGGAGTGTAGACGTCCAGGGTCGCCGCCATACCCGCCGCCAAGGCCGCGCCGGTCAGGGCGCTGGCGGTGATGAACCAGCCCGACACCGCCAGCAGCCCCAGCGCCGACAGCGCGGTCAGCACCATCAGCACCACGCCAAGCACCAGGCGCCGACGAAACGACGCATGCACCTCGATCCACGGACGCAGACTGGCAATCGCCGCAGTGAATCCCGTATCCGTGCGCTCAGTCGACGACGCCATCGGCCACCTCTTGCTGTTCTCTTCCACTCGCGGTGACTCGCCCATCGAGCAGCTCCACACGCCGGTCCCCCATCGCCAGGATGGCCGGGTGATGGCTGGCGATGACCAGCGCCCGGCCCTGGCCGGCCAGACGCCGAAAGCCGCGAATCAGTACCGCTTCGGTCTCTCGATCCAGACTCGCCGTCGGCTCGTCCAGTAGCACCAGCGCGGCATCACTCAGGAACACCCGCGCCAGCGCCAGGCGCTGGGCCTGCCCGCCGGACAGGCCCAGGCCATTTTCGCCGATCCGGGTATCGAGTCCCTCGGGCAGAGCCGCGACCAGCGGCTCAAGGCCCGCCTGCTCGAGCGCAGTGCGCAGGTCGTCATCGCCAGCGTTCGGCGCCGTCAGGCGAAGATTGTCGGCGAGGCTGCCCTGGATCAGCAGCGGGCGCTGGTCCATCCAGGCGAAGGCGATGCCCGGTGCCGATTGGCGCGCCCCCTCGCCAGGCCCGACAAACCCCGCGAGCATCGCCAACAGGCTCGACTTGCCGGCACCCGATGGGCCGCTGATCACCACCACTTCACCGGCGTCCACCCGAAAGTCCAGCGGACCCAGCACGCGGCCACGCCCAGGGTGATCCAGGCAGGCGCCTTCGAGCCGCACAAGCTGGCCACCGGACAACACTGAAGAAGCGGGACTTTCCGTCGCGCCAGGCGCCGAGACGGGCGACACTCGCGACGGATCGATGGGTTCATCGAGCAGTTCCGTCAGGGCCTGGGCGGCGGCCAGCGCCGAGGCACGATCGTGGTAGTGCTGGGACAGTGTGCGCAGCGGCTGAAAGAACTCCGGGGCCAGCAGCAGGATGGTCAGGCCACTGGCCAGCGTCAGCGAATCGGCCACCTCCAGCGGCAGGTCCCCGAGCAGGCCAAAGCCGATGTAGATAGCCAGCGCCGCAATCGCCACCGAGGAGAAGAATTCGAGCACCGCCGATGACAGAAAGGCCAGTCGCAAGGGCTTCAGGGTGCGCCGGCGATAGTCGTCGGCGACCTGGGCAACCTCGTCGGTGACCCTGTCGCCGGCACCGAACAGTCGAATGGTGGCGATGCCCCGCACCCGATCGACGAAGTGCCCGGACAGTCGCGTCACCGCCGCGAACTGGTCGCGATTGAGCGATTCGGCGCCCATGCCCACCAGCGCCATGAACAAGGGAATCAGCGGCGCGGTGATCGCCAGCAGCAGCGCCGCCAGCCAGTTGTGCCAGGCGATGATGGCGAAGATGACCAGCGGCACCACCATCACCACCCGAAGTTGCACCCAGAAACGTGAGGTGTAGCCGTCCAGTGCCTCGACCTGCTCGACAAGGCGATGGGCCAGCCCGGCACTGTGATGGCGACCGGCACGCACCGGTCCCAGCGCAAACAGATGCTCGAGCAACTCGTGGCGTACCGCGCGGCGAAGGCGCTGGCTGGCTCGCTGGGCCAGACACTCCTGAGCAAAGCCAGCCCCGGCACGCAGCGCCAGAAACCCCAGTAGAGAGACAAGCCAGGGCCATAGCTGGCTCAGGGAACGCTCACCCTCGATCGCCAGTACCAGCACCTTGGCCAGCAGTACCCATTGGACCACACCCGCGAGTCCTGCCAGCACCGCGAAGGCCGCGGCCAGGGTCAGCGGACGACGCTGAGCCCCGGTGTGCTGGTCGAGCCACAGCCGCGCCCTGGTGGCCTCGCCGCGAGACGACTCAGAACGAGACGACTCAGGACGAGACGACTCAGCACCAGACGACTTAGTGATAGCCGCCCCCTCTTACCTTGCCGCGGAACACCCAGTAGGACCAGGCGGTGTAGCCCAGTACCACCGGGATCACGAACAGCACCCCGAGCAGCAGAAACAGCTGGCTCTCCGGAGCCGAGGCGGCATCCCACAGGGTGATGTCCGGCGGGATCAGGTAGGGCCACTTGCTGGCCACCAGCCCCAGGTAGGTGAAGAAGAACAGTCCCAGGGTAGCCACGAACGGCTGGCCCTCACGGCGACGGGCCACCGAACGCCACACCATGGCGGCGCACAGCAACGCCAGTGCCGGGAACACCCAGAACAGTGTCAGGTGGCCGAACCAGCGCTCACGCACGAAGTCGTCGACGAACGGCGTCCAGATACTGATCACGGCAAAGCCCGCCAGCACCAGTCCCAGCAGCCTGGGCGTGATGCGGTAGGCCCATTCCTGCACCTGCCCCTCGGACTTCAAAATCGTCCAGGTCGCCCCCAGCAGCGCATAGCCCGCCATCAGTGCAAGGCCAGTGATCACGGTGAAAGGCGTCAGCCAGTCGAAAGGACCGCCCACGTAGACATTGTGGGCGACCTCGAAGCCCTCGATGTAGGCGCCGACCACGACCCCCTGACAGAAGGTGGCGACCATCGAGCCCCAGCAGAAGGCGCGGTTCCACCAGTGACGATTACGAACCGACTTGAAGCGGAACTCGAAGGCGATGCCACGGAAGATCAGGCCGGCCAACATCAGGAAGACCCCAAGATAGAGCGCCGGCAGCAGGATGGTGTAGACCAGCGGAAAGGCCGCCAGAAGTCCCGCCCCGCCGAGCACCAGCCAGGTCTCGTTACCGTCCCATATCGGCGCTACCGAGTTCATCATCACATCCCGGGCGTGCTCGTCCGGGGCGAAGGGGTAGAGGATACCCACCCCGAGATCGAAGCCATCCATCAGGATGTACATCATCACGCCGAACCCGATGATCAGGGCCCAGATGGCAGAAAGGTTGATCAATTCCATGTCATCAACTCCCGAACTGGCGGCCGGCGTCGGCCTCGAGGGTGGCGTGGGCGGCGGACAGCGGTCGCTTGGCCGTCTCGACCTCGTCGTCGTGGGGCTCCTCGGCCAGCATGCCCTGGCGCACCACCCGGGTGAGGTAGTAGCCCCCGGTCAGGAACACCACCGCGTAGACCAGCACGTAGCCGATCAGGGTGGCGAGCACCATCCAGCCACTGAGCGACGGCGTCACCCCCTCGGCCTGGGTCATCATGCCGTACACCAGCCAGGGCGCGCGGCCCGCTTCGGTGACGAACCAGCCGCCCAGCACCGCGATAAAGGGCGCCACGCTCATCAGCCTCAGCGTCTGCAGGAAGGGGCGACTCTTGTACAGACGACCGCCACGGCGCAACCACAGGCCGGTGAAGGCCACCGCGATCATCAGCATGCCCATGCCGACCATGGCGCGGAATGACCAGAACACGAACCACACCGGTGGTTGCTCCTCTACCGGGACCTCCTTGAGCCCGGGTACCTCGCCGTCCAGGTCATGGGTCAGGATCAGGCTGGCCAGGCGCGGAATGCCGATCTCGAAGTGATTTTCCTGGGCCTCCTTGTCCGGCCAGGCGAACAGCAGCAGCGGCACCCCGGACTGGGTCTCCCAGTTTGCCTCCATCGCCGCCACCTTGGTCGGCTGATGCTCAAGCGTATTGAGACCGTGGGCGTCGCCAACCACCGCCTGTACCGGCGCCAGCACCAGCAACAGCCACATGCACATGGACAGGGCCTTGCGGTTGGCCTCGACGTCGCGACCGATCAGCAGATACCAGGCGCTGACGCCGGCCACCACGAAGCCGCCGGTCAGGAAGGAAGCCAGCGCCATGTGGGCAAAGCGATAAGGGAAGGAGGCATTGAACATGGCCTCGCCCCAACTGGTGACGCTGAAGTGGCCGTCGATCATTTCCACCCCGGCGGGGGTCTGCATCCAGCTATTGGTGGACAGGATCCAGAAGGCCGAGATGAAGGTGCCCACCGCGACCATGATGGCGGCGAACAGGTGAACCCCCTCGGCCACCTTGCCACGCCCAAACAGCAGCACCCCGAGGAAGCCGGCTTCCAGGAAGAAGGCGGTGACCACCTCATAACTCAGCATGGGGCCGAGGAAGTTGGACGTCGCCTGACTGAAGTTGCTCCAGTTGGTTCCGAACTGGAAGGCCATGACGATCCCAGAGACCACGCCCATGCCGAAGACCACGGCGAAGACCTTGACCCAGAAGGCGGCCAGTCGATCCCAGGCGGGATTGCCGGTCTTGTAGAAGAGTCCATGCAGGACAGCGACATAGGACGCCAGCCCTATGGTAAAGACGGGGAAGATGGCGTGGAAGGATACGACGAAGGCGAACTGTATACGTGACAGAAGCACGGGATCCAGTTCCATGAGCGACTCCTCGAGGCAGGGATGACCGACGGCACCGCCCTGCCTCGGGAACACAACCCGACCCTGGCAGGACAGCATCGAACCCGAGCGGAATCGAATCGATAGAGCGCAGCCTTGCTCGGCTAGCCTGGCAATCTATCTATGCACAATCATGCATCTTCGATCCCGCTTGCCCCCAGCATAGAGGTCCCGCAGGCCTCTGTCCCATGGCCAATTGTCGCACGCACCCATGGCCGATTACGTACCCATTTGTGCGCCCACCAGCCTTGCCTTTGCCGTGACAAGGGCACTTAGCCAGGTGTCAGGTCATGACTGCCCCAGCACCAGCGATACCAGATAGGCGGTGTAGGCCAGGTAGACGGCGACCAGGACGCCACCCTCGAACCGATTGATACGCCCCGCCCGGCCCTTCCAGCCCAACGCGAACACCGCCATCATCAGGGTCATGGCGGTCATCAACGACCAGTCTCGCATCAGCACCTCACGCTCGGCCTCGATCGGCGCGATGACGGCGGCCAGCCCCACCACCCCCAGGGTGTTGAACAGGTTGGAGCCGACCACGTTGCCCAGCACCAGATCATGCTCCTTGCGACGCAGGGCACTGATGGACGAGGCCAGTTCCGGCAGCGATGTGCCGATGGCGACCACGGTCAGCCCGATGATGACGTCGGACACCCCGAGACCCTGGGCGATATCCACCGCGCCCCACACCAGCAGCCGGGAACTGACGACCAGCAGGGCCAGGCCCAGCAGAGTAAGGAAGATGCCCTTGCCCAGCGACATGGGGTGAGCATCGAGTTCCTGCACGGTATCGGTGGCCAGGGCGTCCGCCCTGGCGGCGGCTTCCTCGCGCCGGCTCTGGATCACGCTTGCGACCATGAACACCAGCAGCGCCAGCAGCAGCAGCGCGCCCTCCAGCCGGGAGATAAGCCCGCCCCACATCATCAACGCCGACACCAGGGTGGCGGCACCGAGCACCGGCAACTCGCGCCGAATCACCGATGAATGCACCGCCAGCGGGGAGATCAGCGCCACCAGCCCCAGGATCAGGCCGATGTTGGCGATATTCGAGCCATAGGCGTTACCGAGTGCCAGCCCCGGGTTGCCCTGTGCCGCAGACAGCGCCGACACCGTCAATTCCGGTGCCGAGGTCCCGAAGCCGATGACCAGCATGCCCACCAGCAAGGGCGACAGTCCCAGCCGCGCAGCGGTGGCCGCGGCGCCTTCGACAAAGCGCTCGGCGCTCCACACCAGTACCACCAGGCCACCCAGAACCGCCAAAACGGGAAGCAACATGTCAACTCCTCACCCATGATATCGGTCGCATCTTTGTCTATGGTGTCACCCACGTCAACGTGCCACACTATTTAATTCGCAGGATCAGCTTGTTAAGCCATCAGCGCCTGATTCGCGACGAAATGCAGACGAACAGAACCCTCTTTCAAGACCGGAGTCCCCCCACCACTGTGACGACCCCCGTACGTGGCCCCCTGGAACGGATCCGCAACGCCTCCGTCACCCAGCATCCTCCCCCCGAGGTGCGCATCAGGTCGCGCCGGCGCCTGCGTGCCTGTCACGAGTGCGACTGGATCATGGCGCTGCCGCCGCTGCGTCCCGGTGAAGAAGCGGACTGTGTCCGCTGTGGTCACGACCTGGTCAAGCGTCACGCCTTCCCCGCCCAGCGCAGCCTGGCGCTGTCGCTGGCATCGCTGGTGGCATTGGCGCTGGCCCTGTCCTTTCCGTTTATCGGCTTCAGTACGCGTGGCGTCGGCAACGAAATAGAAGTGGCCCAGACCGCCACCCAGATGCTCGAGCATCACCAGCCCATCGTCGCCATGGTGGTGCTGATGTCGATCATCGTGTTGCCGGCGATCTATCTGCTGACGGTGGTGTGGCTGCAGATCAGCCTGATGCTGCCCCGCCGTCTGCCCTATAGCCGCACCCTGGCCCGCGGACTTTCCCATATCGCGCCTTGGCTGATGGCCGATGTCTTTATCGTCGGCACCATGGTGGCGCTGATCAAGGTGGCGGGACTTGCCGAAATTTCCCTCGGACCGTCGTTCTGGGCCTTTATCGCCTACGCCATCCTGCTGCTGGCGACGACCCTGTCACTGGACAAGGACTGGCTGTGGTTCTCGCTCAGCGGCGAGCCTCTGGCACCGGAGGGCACCCGCACCGGCGAGACCGCGGCTTCCCAGGGGCTCACCGGCTGCCCCACCTGCGGGCTGATCAACTGCCTGGACAGCGAGGGCCATGGCCGTTGCGTGCGCTGCAGCGAGAAGCTGCACGCCCGCCGGCCGCGCAGCCTGCAGACCACCTGGGCGCTGCTGTTCACCGCCGCAGTGCTCTATATCCCCGCCAATGTCTATCCCATCATGTACACCACCAGCCTCGGCAGCTCGGACCCGCAGACCATCATCGGCGGCGTCATCTACCTGGTCAGTCACGGGTCCTGGCCGGTGGCGCTGGTGATCTTCGTGGCCAGCGTCATCGTGCCCATCGGCAAGCTGCTGGCGCTGGTCTGGCTGTGCCTGGTGGCGCCGCGGGCACCGGGCATGCGCTCGGTGGTGCGAGCGCGGCTCTACCGATTGACCGAACTGATCGGACGCTGGTCGATGGTCGACGTCTTCGTGGTAGCCATCCTGGTGGCCCTGATCCGCGCCGGTGCGCTGATGTCGATCGATCCAGGCCCCGCTGCGCTGGCCTTCGGTGGCGTGGTGATCATCACCATGCTGGCGGCCATGAGTTTTGAGCCTCGCCTGCTGTGGGACGGCAGCGAGGATCCCTGCAACCCGATGGACTCCCCGGATAATGACGGGTTGCACGGCGACCACTCGGGCCTGGCGTCCGACGCCGCCCCTTCACCCCATCGCACTGCGCCGGATGAACAAGGAAGCACACCATGAGTGACGCCGATAAGCGCCACCCCGACAACCCGCCAGCGCCGTCCAGCAAGGACATGCACCGCGCCGCGCCGACCCAGCAGAAACGGCTGTCGCCGGTGTGGATCGTGCCCTTTGTGGCACTGCTGATCGGCGCCTGGCTGGTCTACGACAACTACGCCAGCCGCGGCCCCCAGATCGCTCTGCACCTGCCATCCGCCGACGGCATCGAGGCCGGCAAGACGTTGATCAAGACCCGTAACGTGGAGGTCGGCAAGGTCACCTCGGTAGCACTCAGCGACGATCTCTCCGGCGTCGAGATCACCGCTCAGATGGAACCCCAGGCCGAGAAGATGCTGGTCGAGGACACCCATTTCTGGGTGGTCAAGCCGCGCATCGGGCGCGAGGGTATCAGCGGACTCGGCACCGTTCTCTCCGGTGCCTATATCCAGCTCGAGCCGGGTCAGAGCGAGGTGGATGCCCGCGAATTCGACGTCAGCGACCAGCCTCCGGTGGCACCACCTGGCGCCCAGGGACTCCGCCTCAACCTGGTCAGCCAGGTCGGCAACTCGCTCAGCGTCGGCGACGCCGTCACCTTCCAGGGGGTCAGCGTCGGACGCGTCGAGGAGGCCGACTTCGATGTCTCCACCCAGAGCATGCACCACCGCATCTTCATCGAGAGCCCCTACGACACCCTGGTCACCGAGAACACCCGTTTCTGGGCTACCAGCGGCATCGACGTGCGCTTCGGTTCCGACGGCTTCCAGGTGCAGGTCGAGTCGCTGGAAGCGCTGCTCGGCGGCGGCGTCACCTTTGGCGTGCCCGACGATGTTCCCGCCGGCAAGGAGGCGGAAGAGGACGCCACCTACGAACTCTATGCCGATGAGGAGGCCGCCCGCCAGGGTACCTTCAATCGCTATCTCGAGTACGTGCTGCTCAACGAGGATACGGTACGCGGCCTGTCCCGCGGCGCCCCGGTGGAATTCCGTGGCGTGCGCATCGGTACCGTGGCGGCCGTCCCCTGGAACTTCACCTCGCCCCAGCCGGAAAACCGCGACAAGCTGGCCATCCCGGTGCTGATCCGCATCGAACCCCAGCGTCTGGGCATCGGCGCCAACGAACTGGATCTGCAGGAGTGGCGTGAGCGCTTCGACCGTCTGTTCGAGCGTGGCCTGCGCGCGACCCTCAAGAGCGGCAGCCTGTTGACCGGGGCGCTGTTCGTCGACCTCAAGATCGACGAAGAGCTGCAGGGCCAGTATCTGGCCGAGACCTTCGCCGACCGCCCGGTGTTCCCCACCGCCTCGGCTGGCCTTGCCCAGATCCAGGCCCAGGTCACCGCCCTGCTCGACAAGCTCAACCGCCTCGAGATCGAGCCTATCCTGTCGGGACTCGACCGCAACCTTCAGGTCTCAGAGGCGATGCTGACCCAGGCCCGCTCACTGGTGCAGAGCATGAACAGTCTGCTCGACAACCCCGAGACCCAGGGCTTGCCCGGCAACCTCAACCAGACCCTGGTCGAGCTGCGCCGCACCCTCGACGGGCTGTCGCCGGAATCCAGCGTCTACCAGGACCTGACCCGCACCCTCAACGAGGTCGAACGCCTGGTGCGTGACCTGCAGCCGGCCGCTCGCAAGATCAGCGACGATCCCCGCGCGCTGCTGTTCGACAGCATCCAGACCGAGGACCCGATCCCGCGGGCACCGCGCTGATCGCCTCCCGCCCGAGTCTGCGGACTCGGGCGGGATAGACGGAAGCATCGACAACACTGACCTCACCGGAAAGGAGTTCTCCATGAGGCCGATACATCGCCTGTGTGTTCCCCTGCTGGCGCTGTGGCTGGGCGGCTGCGCCAGCGGCACCGCCCCCATGAACCACTACGTGCTGCCCTCGGATGCAGGCAGCAGCGATGCCCGGGTCCCCAGCGCCGACGAAACGCCGTTGCTGGTGTCCACACCCAGGCTCGCCAACTACCTCGAGGCCGAAGGCATCGTCCTTCAGCTCGACGACATCTCGCTGAACGAGGCCAAGTCCCACCAATGGGCGGCACCGCTGGCACAGCAACTCGAACGCGGCCTGCGCGACCGCCTGGAGGCCAGGCTGCCTGGACGCCGGGTGCTGCTGTCCGGCGACAGTGGCAACGCCCTGACGCTGGAATTGAGCGTCGACCGCTTCCAGGGCCACTACGACGGCTACGCCGTGGCTTCTGGTCAGTGGCTGTTGCGTGACGGCCAGCGCAAGGTGGTGGACAGCGACAGCTTCGAGGCCACCGAGTCGCTGGACAGCGACGGCTATTCGGCACTGGTACGGGCGCTGGGGCGCACCTGGGATCAGGTGGCCGATGATATCGCCGCCCGGGTCCGTGTCGCCCCCTGAGCGTCTCGACAACGCCTCCCCGCCCCTCATCAAGGTTCTGCCGGCCCGACTTCTTTTCACCCCCGCCGATGCGCCGGGCCGGCAAATCTGGCATCATGCCCGCAACGGTGACGGGGGTCCCCCGCTAGAGCGGTCACCGAATTTTTCCCCACGCCTTGTCCGGGACCGACGCCATCAGAACGGTGGCGTCCAGCGAGTGCGTGCGTGCTGGAGTTTGCATGAGTTTTTCCGATCTCGGCCTGCGTGCCGAATTGCTTCGCGCCGTCACGGCGCAAGGCTATGACACCCCGACTCCGATTCAGCGTCAGGCCATCCCCGCGGTACTCAAGGGTGGTGACCTGCTGGCCAGTGCCCAGACCGGCACCGGCAAGACAGCGGGCTTTACCCTGCCGATGCTGCAGCGCCTGGCCGATGGCCCTCGCCCCTCCAAGCGCCAGGTCCGCGCCCTGGTGCTCACGCCCACCCGTGAACTCGCCGCCCAGGTCGGCGAGAGCGTGCGCGACTACGGTCAGCACCTGTCACTGCGTCACCACGTGATCTTCGGTGGCGTCGGCCAGCAGCCCCAGATCGACGCCCTGCGGCCCGGTCTCGATGTGCTGGTGGCAACGCCTGGCCGCCTGCTCGACCTGCACCAGCAGGGCCACGTGGATCTGTCGAGCGTCGAGATCCTGGTGCTCGACGAAGCCGACCGCATGCTCGACATGGGCTTTATCCACGACATCCGCCGTGTGCTGAAGCTGTTGCCCGAGAAGCGTCAGAATCTGCTGTTCTCGGCGACCTTCTCCAGCGAGATCCAGGCGCTGGCCGACAAGCTGCTCGACCGCCCGGAGATGATCGAGGTCGCACGCCGCAATACCACTGCCGAGACCGTCGACCAGGCCGTCTACCGAGTGGACCGGGAACGCAAGCGCGAGCTGCTGTCACACCTGATCACTAGCCAACGCTGGTTCCAGGTGCTGGTGTTCACTCGCACCAAGCACGGCGCCAACCGCCTGGCCGAGCACCTCGACAAGCGCGACATCTCTGCCATGGCGATCCACGGCAACAAGAGCCAGTCAGCCCGTACCCGCGCCTTGGCGGCGTTCAAGGCCGGCGAGCTGCAGGTTCTGGTGGCCACCGACATCGCCGCCCGTGGTCTCGACATCGACGAACTGCCCCACGTGGTCAACTTCGAGCTGCCCAACGTCGCCGAGGACTACGTCCACCGCATCGGTCGTACCGGCCGTGCCGGCAACGAAGGCCAGGCCATCTCGCTGGTGTGCGTCGATGAACATGGCTTGCTGAAGAACATCGAGCGCATGATCAAGCGTGACCTCGAGAAGCGCATCGAGCCGGGCTTCGAGCCTGACCCCAACGCCAAGCCGGAGCCCATCGAGAACGGCCGCAACAAGCGCGGTGGTGGTCAGCGCCGCAGCCAGGGTGGCAACAATAGCTCCCAGCGCGGCAACGGACGACGTGGTGACGGTGGCGGTGGCGGCGGCAATGCCCGCAACGGCAATGGCGAGCAGCCTGCACGTCGCAGGCGCAGGGGCTCCGGCCAGGGCAACCGCCAGGGACAGGCATAAGCTCGAGCATCGCCTCAGGCATAGCCCCGAGCGGCTAGACAAGAGCAATCCAGGGGGCGGCTTGCCGCCCCCTTCCATCTCAGCAGGACAGCGATATGGCATCTCCAGAACTGATCAAGGAATATCGCCGCTTCCGGGCCTTCCAGAAGCAGGCGCAACTCGACAACGAGCATCGCGGCGCCCAGACCAAGATCGACGAGGCGCGGGTCAGTGCCGCTCGCATGACCGAGGCCTACCGCAGCATGGCAGAGAAAGGCGCCGAGCAGGGGGCCTGCTATCGCACCCTCTACCTGCGCGACCATGACGGCGTGGCGCTGACCTGCGAAGGCTGGATGTTCGTGCGTCGCGTGCTGGCCGAAGGCGGTGCCACTCGCGTACGCGCCAGCCTGCTCGAGACCTTCCGCCTGGAGAATGGCCAGTGCGCCCCCGGCGACACCCCGGTCGAAAAGATCACCCTGGAGATCTACGACCAGCTGCTGGTCGACAAGGGCATGGCCACGGCCGTGCGCATCGATGGCGTAGACGGCGATCGCCACAGCCAGTTCCTGACCTTCAATGATCAGGTGCGTGGCGATCTGCGTCGCTTCCTGAAATAACCGTATCGGCCGCCGTCCGCGGGGCCTGCGCCTCCGGCGGCGCGCCTTCCCCGCTGCGGTGGTCCACCCGCTGGAGCCCCCGATGAAGGTCACGTCCCTGCCCTGGCGCTTTCTGGTGCTGATGGTACTGGTCGGCCTCAACCTGAGACCGGCACTCTCTTCGCTTGCCCCGCTGCTCGCCCGTGTGCAGCAGGATACCGGCCTGTCCCCCAGCGCCATCGGTGCCCTGACCACCCTGCCGGTGCTGTGCCTGGGGCTGTTCGCTCCGCTGGCGCCCCGCCTGTCGCGCCAGTACGGCCCGGAACGCGCCTTGTCGCTGGGTCTGGTGGTCATCACCAGCGGTCTGCTGCTGCGCTGGCAGGGAAGTCCCCTCGCGCTCTACGCCGGCACCCTGCTGGTGGGTGCCGGTATCGGTGTATCGGGCGCCCTGCTACCGGCGCTGGTCAAGCGCGAGCTGCCCCGGGGCGCCGACCTGATGACCGGGGTCTACACCATGGCCCTGTGTCTGGGTGGCGCCCTGGGTGCCGGTCTGGCGATTCCCCTGAGCGACCTGCTGGGTGGCTGGACACGCAGTCTGGCGGCCTGGTCGCTGCTGGCCATGGCGGCGCTGATCGCCTGGGAGCTTTACATGCCGCGCACCGCCGCTACCCCGCGGATGGCGGGTGACCCCGGCACCGGCATGACCCGTGGCCTGCTGCGCCAGCCCCTGGCCTGGCAGGTGGCGCTATTGATGGGCACCCAATCGTCGCTGGCCTACATCGTCTTCGGCTGGCTGCCGACGCTGTTGATGCAGCGCGGCATCGGCGAGGCAGAGGCCGGCCTGTTGATGGGCATGTCGGTGATGGTCCAGCTGATTTCTGCGCTGCTGGCACCCTGGCTGGCCCGCTTCGGTCGCGATCAGCGCCCGGCGCTGCTGCTGGTCCTCGCCAGCACCGCCAGCGGCCTGTGGATCCTGTTGATGGCCGACACCTCCCTGCGCTACCTCGGCGCACTGCTGCTGGGGCTCGGCCAGGGCGGCAACTTCTCCCTGGCGCTGACCCTGATCGTGCTGCGCAGCGCAGATTCGCGTCTGGCAGGCCGCCTGTCCGGACTGGCCCAGGGTGGCGGCTATGCCCTGGCCGCCCTGGGCCCCTTGAGCGTCGGCATCATGCTTGACCTGCAGGCACCGATCACCGCCATCGCCTGGCTGTTGATGGGGATCGCCGCCGCCGCCGCCAGTTTCGCCTGGTTCGCCGGTCGTCAGCGTCAGCTCTGCTTCGACGCCGACGATAACGTCATCACCCGCTGCGCGCCTCGCCGAGGCTCACGCTGATACTGTCACTCGTGTCTTCACTCCTTGTGCAGGAAGCCCACCCATGACCCACTCACCCCTGGACCCGGTGCTGGTGATCTACGCCGGCGGCACCATCGGCATGATCGAGACCCCCTCAGGCCTCGCCCCCGGCCCCGACATGGAAGCCCGGGTGCGCGACGCCCTGGCCACACTACCCGACGATCGCCGAACCGCTCTGCCACCCTTTACCTGGATCGAGGTCGACCAACCCATCGACTCCAGCGGCGCCCGTCCCGAGGACTGGGCCCGGCTGGCCGCGCTTGTCGCCGAGCAGGCCAATCGCCATCGCGGCGTGGTCGTGCTGCACGGCACCGACACCCTGGCCTGGACCGCCTCGAGCCTGGCCTACCAGCTTCAGGGCATCGATCGCCCGGTGGTGGTGACCGGCTCCATGGCGCCGCTGGCCCAGCAGCACAGTGACGCCCTGTACAATCTCGAGAGCGCGCTGCGCTACGCCGCCATGCCTGAATTGCAGGAAGTGGCGGTGAGCTTTGGTGACAAGCTGCTGCGGGGCAGCCGGGCTCGCAAGTGGCACACTCGCGAGCCGAATGCCTTCGAAAGCCCCAACCTTGACCTGCTGGGGAAGCGCCACGGCAACGACTTCCGGCTGCATCGCGAGCACAGCCTCGAGGCTACGCAGCGCGGCGCACCCCGCTACGAGCTCGGCGACTATCATGGCCTGGGGGAGCAGGTGGTGCGGGTGGTCCTGTGGCCGGGCATTCAACCCTGGCAGCTGGCGGCCTGGCTGGGTGATGACCGCGTCAAGGGCGCCCTGATCGAGGTGTGGGGCGGCGGCAATGTACCTGACGACCCCGAGCTTGGCGCCGTGCTGGCAGAGGCCAGCGGCCAGGGCAAGCTACTGGTCGCGATCAGCCAATGCCCACACGGCACCATCGACATCGGACACTACGCTGCCGGCAAGATGCTGGCCGACGCCGAGGTGGTATCCGGCGACGACATGACCCCTGAGTCGGCCTATACCAAACTGGTGCATCTGCTGTCGCTGCCCCTCTCGCTGGAACAGAGACGTCGGCTGTTTCGAACCCCGCTGGTCGGAGAACGAGGTTGACATCCCGCAGGTCACAGAGCAATTTTATGCTCTATTGACACTCAAGGGGCCATGATGGAGTAAGGTTAGGGAGTCCCCGTCATGACAAGGAGTTGCTCATGGAACACCCGGATCATCCCTTCAGCGAGTTGTTTGAACAGCTGGGCCTGGCTTCCGAGCCGGAAGCCATCAAACGATTCATCGATCGCAACTCGCCGATTCCGGAGGGGGTCGAACTGCCCGATGCGGCCTGCTGGAATGAGGGACAGTCGGAATTTCTGCGCGAAGCCATCGAGGCCGATGCCGACTGGGCCGAGGTAGTCGATCATCTGGACGCTTCACTGCGCAAACCCTAGGGCTTGTGTGAAAAGGGCTTGTGCGAAAAGTGCCTGCGCTTGGTAATACGGCGTTAAAAATCGGGTCAAGACGCTCATTTACACCTCGTAAACTGCGCTTTCTCACCGATTTTTGCCTTGTCTAACCATCGCTCGTCGACTTTTCGTATAAAGCCTGGCGCTCGTCTGAAAAGTAGCTGCGCTCGTCGACTCTTCGGACAAGTCCTTTACAAGCTGCGCGAGCCGCTGATGTCGGCGGCTCGCGCCACTATCAGGCCGATGGATCGGCCCTGACACCAATCGCACAACGACAATCGATGGCCTTTTCGACGTGACCTGTCTTCCCCCTGATATCGAAGCGCGGCTCGAGCCCGCCACGCGTCTTCCCTCTCTGCCTGCCGTGGTATCCGAGCTGCTGGTACTGGCGAGCAATCACGACGCACCGCTGACCGACTTCGCGACCCTGCTGTCCCGTGACCCGGCCCTGTGCCTGCAGCTGCTGCGGCTGGCCAACAGCCCCTACTATCGCCGCGGTTGCGATCCCGTCATCTGCTGCGAGCACGCGGTGACACGCCTCGGTATCGATGGCACCCTCACCGCGCTTTTGGGTTTCACCCTGGTGCGCGACGCGACCCGCGGCCCCCTGGCCGACTATTGGCGACGCACCCTCGCAGCCGCGCACTTGATTCCGGCCATCGCCAAGGTGGTGAATCCCCGCCAGCCGGGCGAGCTGTCGACGCGCGCCCTGCTTCGCGAGGTCGGGGTACTGCTGCTGTACGCGTTGGACCCGAACTACTTCGATCTGACCGCCCAGGCCGCCACCCGCGAACAGCGCCTGGCTCTGGAACACCGGCATCTTGGCTGCGACCGCGATCAGGCGTCGAGCTGGCTGGCACAGCGCTGGCAGCTGCCCACCAACCTGTTCCTTCAGCGCCCCGTCGAGCCGGAAGGCCAGCGTCACCACGAATGGCTCGACGGCCTTTGCCTGGAGCTCGCCGACGAACTGGCCGGATGCTGTCTGGACGACGACAGCGACGCCATCCCCGCCGTGCTTCATCGTTTTCAGCAACGCATGAACATGGACGGCAATGCCCAGGCACGTCTTGTCGATGAACTCGCGAGTCGCCTTGAGACCTTGCCGGATTTTCTCGCCACCACGCTGTCGGCAGAGGAGGATATCGAACGCCTGCTGGTCGCCGGCAAGCAGCGCCTGCATGGGCTGACCATGAGCCTGGCCGAGCGGTTGCACCATCGTGAGGACCAGCTAATTTCGCTCCAACGCGACAACGAGGCGCTGGATGTGCGCGCCAGCACCGATGCCCTCACCGGTCTTGCCAATCGCGCCGCGCTGGAACGGCGCCTCGAGGAGATGCTCGAGGACGCCCATGCGCGAGACAAGCCGCTGTCGGTGTTGTTTCTCGATCTGGATCACTTCAAGCCGCTCAACGACCGCTACGGCCACCGACTCGGCGACATCGTGCTGGTCAATGTCGCCGCTACCCTGCGTGACGCCATCCGTGAGTCGGACCTGGCGGCCCGCTACGGCGGAGAGGAGTTCGTCATCGCCCTGCGGAACACGCCGGAGCCAGGAGCTTTGCGGGTCGCGCAGCGGCTACAGCAGTGGCTTGCCGAGCAGCCGATGGCCCAGGTCGACCAGCGCCCCCTTTACGTCAGCGCCTCCATCGGCATCGCCCAATGGCAGCCCGGCATGGACAGCATCGACGCAGCGTCGCTGGTGGAAAAGGCGGACCTGCAGATGTACCAGGCCAAGCAGGCCGGCCGTGCCCGCATCAGTCAAGCTGAACAACTGCAGGAGCGCGCCGGGGAAACACCCTGAAGCAGCACTTGATCAGAACAAGATCTCTGCCAGACGCCGCAGCAGTAGACGCCAAGGCGCTCGCTAGAGACGCGCCTCGACCCGCTCCAGGATCTGGGCGCTGACCTTGGCGACCAGCGGGCGAGCCGCGCGATTGACCGCCTTGGCGACCAGCCGATTGCGGATCTGATAGTCGACGATCAGGCTGACCGCGGTACCTTCATCGACCGCTTCGAGTTCATAGCGGCCCTGATTGCGCACACCGTCGATCGACTCCCAGGCCAGTCGGCTGGGTGGCGACTTCTCGGTTACCTGCACCTCGAAGGTCCAGTCCATGCCGACCGCGTGGACATGCCAGCGATAGCGATCGTCCCCGAGCGGCTCGATCTCGGTGATCAGATCCGAATAGTCGGCGAAATCCTCGACCTTTTCGAGCAGGGCGAAGACGCGCTCGGGAGGCGCGGGAAGCGTGGCGCTGTGTTCGATGGTGGGCATGGCCAGACCGACTCCTTGCCTGAGGGATGCTCCAAGGTAAGGCTGCTACGGAGCCTAGCATCCCGGTTCCCCAGGCCCTTGTAAAGACGTGCCTATCATCAGGCTGACGGCAGGTCCCGCAGCAACAGAGCGAACTCGAACTCGTCGGGCGACAGCGCCTTCCCCGGCAGCTTGAGCCTTACCCGGTGACCGTCCCCGGGCGCCACCTTCAGCGAGCTGCCGTTGCCCGCCTCCATCGCCTCAAGGGTGAAACGACGGTTGCCGGAGGGCAGCATCAGCTCGAGGCAATCACCGACCTCGAAGCGGTTCTTGACCTCGATGTCCAGCCAACCTGATGGCGCTTGCTCCAGGATCTGGCCGACAAACTGCTGGTGAACGCCCACCGAGTGTCCACGCTCGTAATTCTGGTACTCGTCGTGGACGTGGCGTCGGTAGAAGCCTTCGGTGTACCCCCGGTTGGCCAGGTTTTCGAGCTCATCCATCAGCCCCATGTCGAAGGGCCTCCCGGCCACGGCGTCATCGATGGCACGACGATAGACCTGGGCGGTACGTGCTACATAGTAGGGCGACTTGGTCCGCCCTTCGATCTTCAGCGAACTGACCCCCATCTCGGCGAGCCTCGCCACGTGCTGGACGGCGCGAAGATCCTTGGAATTCATGATGTAGCTGCCGTGCTCGTCCTCGAACACCGGCATCAGTTCGCCTGGCCGCTGTGGGTCCTCGATCAGCGCCGAGTTCTCCTCCCGGCCCTGTGCCACGTCCTGCGCCGGGATCAGATCGCCACAGGCGTCAGTGCCGGCCGGGTGGGTCCGGTAGTTCCAGCGACAGGCGTTGGTACAGGTGCCCTGATTGGGGTCGCGCCGGTTGAAGTAGCCCGACAGCAGACAGCGTCCGGAATAGGCGATGCACAGGGCACCGTGAACGAAGGTCTCGATCTCCAGGGTCGGGCACTCGGCACGGATCTCGGCGATTTCCTCAAGCGACAGCTCTCGCGACAGGATCACCCGAGAGATACCCTGGGACTGCCAGAAGCGAGCCGCCGCGTGATTGACCACGTTGGCCTGCACCGACAGATGTATCACCTGGTCAGGCCAACGCTCTCGCACCATCATGATCAAGCCAGGGTCGGACATGATCAGCGCATCCGGCCCCGCCTCGACGATCGGTGCCATGTCCTTCAGGTAGGTCCTGAGCTTGGCATTGTGCGGAGCGATATTGGAGGCCACGTAGAAGCGCTTGCCACACGCATGGGCCTCAGCGATGCCTCGGGTCAGGTTGTCGAGGCCGAAGTCATTATTGCGTACACGCAGTGAGTAGCGCGGCTGACCGGCATAGACCGCATCGGCGCCATAGGCGAAGGCGAAGCGCATATGCCGGTAGGTGCCGGCCGGTGACAGTAGTTCAGGGGCATTCATCCAGGCGTCTCTCTCGTGGGCCGGGCTTTGGCCAGGGTTAAGCCGGGCAGACAGCAGTAAACCGCGCAGCCTGCCACAACCGCGAGCAACGGACGTTGACAAGGAGCAAGTCGCCGGCATCAACGCCGCACTGGTGTTGCCGTCCGGCTTTCGTTACCCTTGTCGCGCCGGACCGGACCCCGGCCGCTGGCGATTCTTGTCGCCACCCCAAATTCTCCGAATCGAGACCCCCTTCATGAGCACGACTTCCCGCTCCACCGTGGTGATCTACTCCGGTGGCATGGACTCTTTCACCGTACTTCATCGCGCCTTGCACGAAGGCCTCGAAGTTCACGCCCTGTCATTCGACTATGGCCAGCGCCACGCCCGCGAACTCGAGGTGGCCCGCCATGTCTGTCAGGAGTTGAAGCTCCCTCATCAGGTCGTCGACATCACCGCCATTCATGGCTTGATCGACAACTCTGCGCTGACCGACGCCAATCGCAAGATCCCTGGCGGTGACTACGCCGAAGACAACCTCGCCGCCACGGTGGTCCCCAATCGCAACATGGTGCTGCTGTCGCTGGCCATCGCCAAGGCGGTGAATATCGGCGCCAGTCGCGTCGACTACGGCGCCCACGGCGGTGACCACGTGCTCTATCCGGATTGTCGTCCCGAGTTTGTCGAGCAGATGAATGCGGTAGCCGCCATCGCCAATTTCTCGCCGGTAGAGATCCACGCACCCTATCTACGGTCCAGCAAGAGCGAGATCCTGGCCGACGGACTGTCCATGGGACTGAACTACCGCGACACCTGGACCTGTTACGAGGGCCGGCGCCTGGCCTGTGGCCGCTGCGGCAGCTGTCTGGAGCGGCTCGCCGCCTTCGCCGACCAGGGTGTCGAAGATCCGTTGGCCTACGCCGCCAATACCCGGCAGGAGCCGGCGATTGCACAGGCAGACCAGGGCGGAGCGCACCAGGATGTATAGCGTCAAGGAAGCCTTCTATACCCTTCAGGGAGAAGGCGTACAGGCCGGCCGCGCCAGCGTCTTCTGTCGCTTTGCCGGCTGCAATCTTTGGTCGGGTCGCGAGCAGGACCGCGCCAGCGCCCAGTGTCGCTTCTGCGACACCGACTTCGTCGGCACCGATGGTCAGAACGGCGGACGCTTTGCCACCGCCGGCGCCCTGGCCGAGCACATCACCCGCTTGTGGCCACACCCCCACGAGGGTGTCACGCCCTACGTCGTGTTCACCGGTGGCGAGCCCCTGCTGCAGCTGGATGCCGCCTTGATCGACGCGGTGCACGCTGCCGGCTTCGAGATTGGCGTGGAGACCAACGGTACTCTGGCCGCGCCGGACGGTATCGACTGGCTATGTGTCAGCCCCAAGGGCAATGCGCCGCTGGTGCAGACCCGCGGTGACGAGCTGAAGCTCGTCCATCCCCAGACCGACGCCCCGCCGGAACGTTTCGAGGGGCTCGACTTCGACCATTTTCTGCTGCAGCCGATGGACACCTCCGGGCTGATGGCCAGCGACGCTCGCAAGGAGCCGCTCTCAGCCACGGTAGAGCACTGCATGGCGCATCCACGCTGGCGGCTGTCGCTGCAGACCCACAAGATCGCGGGGATCGACTGATGGCACTCTTTGTACGACGACTGACACATCTCGACGTATCGCTGTGGTGTCCCGATCGTGGACTGATCGGCGCAAGCTGGCTGGTCGATGTCGAACTCGATGGAGAGCTCGGTGAAGACGGCATGTTGTTCGACTTCGGCGAGGTCAAACCCTGGATCAAGGCGCGTCTCGACGGTGGCGCCGATCACACCCTGCTGGTGCCTACCGAAGCCCCTGGCGTCAGCGTCAGCGAGTGTCGCGAAGGTATCTGCGTACGCACCACGACGCCCTACGCCATGGAGGTGCGCGGGCCCCGCCAGGCCTTTACCCTGCTACCCTGGCGCAGAATCACCCCCGAGGCCATGGCCGAGCACCTGTCACGCCAGTTGATGCGCCAACCGCCCGAGCGGGTATCCAGCATCGAACTGCACCTCGCCGATGAGACCATCGATGGCGCCGCCTACACTTACAGCCACGGCCTTCGCCGCCACGCCGGCAACTGCCAGCGTATCGCCCACGGCCACCGCTCGCGGCTGGAAATCGTTCAGCGCGGCGTGCGACAGCCGGAGCTCGAGCGCCGCTACGCCCGCTGGCTCGACGATACCTACCTGGTGGACGAACACGACCTGAAACAGCTCCTGGGCGACATGCTGCAGTGCGGCTACCGCTCGCCCCAGGGCCTGTTTCACCTGCGCCTGCCCCGCGAGCGCTGTCACATCCTGCCCGGCGCCACCACTGTGGAACGCATCGCCCAGTGGCTGGCGGCGACCGTCGCCCGGGACACCGGAGAGGACACCGCGGTGCGCGCCTATGAAGGCGTCGACAAGGGCGCCACGGCAAGAAGCCCCGGCGAACGGTCTCGATAACTTCTCGATAACTTCTCGAGATCGGCAAGAGTGACCGACCACCGAGACAACCAAGCGCATTTGAAGAATGCAATGAGCCAACCAACGTCATGAGCGAACTGATCGCCTCCTCCTCGCCGCACGAGGCCCACACAGCGACCGGCGAACAGGGCTGCCGCCCCGGCTGCGGCGCCTGCTGCATTGCGCCATCGATCAGCTCCCCGATTCCCGGCATGCCAGCGGGCAAGCCCGCCGGCATCCGCTGCGTGCAGCTCGACGACGACAACCTGTGCTGCCTGTTCGGCCGACCCGAGCGTCCGGCGGTGTGCGAGCGCTTCGACTACGATGCCGATATCTGTGGCAGCCATCGAGACCAGGCGCTGGCCAATATTGACGAACTCGAACGCCTGACCTGAATCGGGCTGACCTGAGTTGGGCTGAGTTACTCCGAGTAGCCGTCGCTCAGCGTCTTCTGCACCGGTTGTCTATGTTCAGGCAACCCTCATTTCCGCGCTCCCTACTGACGCCCTCTCCACTGCCTCCTCATCAGTGATCCACCAACAAGAAAAGGCCGGGCCACCCAAAGGTGGCCCGGCACTCTTTATGACACTCCGGGCTGTATAAACCCCAACCCAGGTGGTGACGGCACTAAACTATTCCACGTCGAGCTGCCCGTTATTGCGCAGCATCGTCAGGAAGGCCTCCGACGACTGACCCTCCATGCTGACACCGTCCAGGGTAATCTTCTGGTCGGCGTTGCTGTGCTGGACGTCGAGCCCGCCATCGCTCTTGATGTAGAGCACGGTGTCTCCGTTCTCCTCCTGGGCAAAGATAAAGCTGTCCAGCGCCGACTGATCGGGATCAGTACTCGTGGAGTCAAAGTCGTTGAGCAGATCCCCCAATGCCAGCTTATCGGCCTCTGGGTCCATGCTCAGAGCCGCATCCTTGACGTGGAAATCACTGACCGTATCGTGGGCGGGGTCCGTCGTACTACCGACATCACCCAGACTCCACTGGAAGGTGTCGGAACCGAGCCCACCAAGCAGAAGATCATCGCCAGCACCGCCAATCAGCACGTCGTCCCCGCTGCCCGCGAAGAGCTGATCGTTGCCTTTTCCACCATCGATGCGATCCTGACCACCGTCGTTACTGCTGTCACCCGACAGGGCTTCATAGTTGTCCTTGATAAAGGCCAATATCTCTTTCTGGGTCGGCTCTGTCCCGCTGTTCTGAGTGGTCAGGTAATCGACCAGCCCGGCGTAGCCACTACCGGCCTCACCACCGACACCCGCAGGGTCGATCTGATCACCAAACAGCACGTCATCACCCGCGCCACCATCCAGGCTGTCACCGCCAAGGTCCGCCGGCTGATCGAAGGACGACCCTCCGTCCAGCGCCGTTGCAAACTCCTCGGCAGAATTGACGATGGCCACCTCACCAGCCGGTACAAGCTGGTCGTCCGTGTAGCTGTAAAGATCGAGTGAGATGTCATGAATAAGCAGTGAGAAGAAGTTCCCTGCAGCGTTCTCTACTTCGAACTGCAGCCTGTATGTTCCTCCTTTCAACCCATTTGCCATAATCTGAGTCGAACTACTATTGATATTGCCCGACGGCAATATTGGCAGCGAGGTGGCGACAACATCCCAGCCGCCCTCCTCATTTTGCATTTCCAGTGACCAAGAGAATCTGTCGCTTGGATTCCCTTCCTTTTCGAAATCGTTGGGGGTGTCGGTCACGTAGTCAAATGACAAGGTATAAAACCGATTGGCACCAGCAGGTTCTTCCAGGACGATAGCATCACTGGTGGCGACAGTACTGCCATCGCCAGTGCCACTGTCTCGAACTCGCAGATAGGTGCCGACCGGGGTTCTATCAATGGCTATGTGGCCATTGGTTGTCTCCACCGACCAATTATCGATGGAAGCGAGTCTTCCCGTGTCACCCGTGTCAAAAGTGGCAAGCATTTCCGTACTGCCTACCGAAGCCCCGGATTCCAGAGGAATCGGCACCATCTCCAACTCACCATCTGCCGTGTTGTCGAAAATCTTCAGAAAATCGCGACCTACATCATCACCTATCCCGATCGCCTCCACCCGACTGATGGCGGCCAGAGGTTTGTATCCTTCAAGCGCATTGGTCACATCCTTATAGGTGGTAATATTCCCCGCATCACTGACACCAATTTGACCGTTGTAATTGTGAGAATTAGGCTGACCATCCGTCATAAAGTAGGCAACGTTATTGAAACCGCTCCGACTAACATCCGTCACCCACTCAGTAGCGGTAACAAAGGCTTGCTCGAAATTGGTGCCAGAAATAATCGCTCTACTATCCAGAAATTCATTGACGTCACCCATATCTTCAGGTGAGAAATCATTGAATGCGATCGAAGGCGAATACTTCCCGCCGAACGCCACGATCTGGACATGGATTGTCCCCTCAAAATCGGCAAGTTCGGTAAGCTTGGCACGTATCGCCTCGATCGCCACCTTGAAGCGTGAATTGCCGTTTTCCAACACGGCGCCCATACTCGGCGAAACATCAACAATAAAGGAAAGGTTGTAGTCCTTGGCAGGTTCAAGCACGGAATGCTTCCCGCCAGCGTCACCTAGAACCACATCATTACCACTCCCACCGGTGATGCTGTCATCGCCACCGCCTCCGACGAGTAACTGGTCATCATCCGGCAGTGACAGGGTCAGGGAGCCATCGGCAGTATCGCCGTCACCATCCGTTCCGGCCAGTGACAAGGACAGCGCAGGATCTTTCTCCGCCTCGGAATAGGCGAAGTCGCCGACCGAAAATGGCCTTGTGCCGTCCAAGCCACGAAACTCGATCGCTTCAAAGGCCTCGCCGGTTGTAAGCACCAGCTGGGCATCGGCGGGAATGTTTCTCACATTGAGGGTGCCATCGGCGTTTTCCTCAATCGTCACCAACGAGGTGATATCCTTGCCGGCACCATTCACGAGGCGAACATCACTTTTCGCAAGTTCCAGCACGTGGCCGCTGACGGCAACCGGATGGCCACTGGTATCGGTACCATCTGGAGCCGAGGCAATCGCTTTGATCCCGACATCCGTCAACGTCCCGTTTTCCGCATTGATAAACTGGCTGAAGTGCGTAATGCCTCGGTGGTTATCCCAGCTTGGTGCGGTGTCAGAAAAACGCAGGTTATCAACGAAATCCAGGCGCACAGCTTCGTCTAGTCCCGTCAGGTCGTCGTGACCCGCGGCTAGTTGCGTATCCCCATCAGTTCGCAACCAGGAGGCCCAGGGTCCTCTATAGGTCCAGGCGGACGCCACGACATCGGCTGCTCCATCGGCACCATCAAAGGCGATAAAACGATGGCCCGACCCGGACCCATCGGTGCCATACTCACGCACTACGTGCTTGCTGCCTTCACTGATTTCCTTGCTGGCATCATCAAATGCCCTGACCCCCTCATCGATGACCTCTACCTCGTAGGTAGAGCCATCCGCCGACAGGCTCACCTTGAAGGCCACGCCGCCACTCGCGGCCTTCGCCTCCAACGTCTTGCCGTCGTCACTCAATTGGTAAGTCAGAACCTCGCCGTTCGACGTGAGCAGCGTCCCGCCATTGACACTCGTGACCTCGGTACCGTTCATTACGTCGCTGAATGTCACTTTACCAATGTCATCGGCACCCGCCTCGAAGCGAACCTCACCCGTCTGGCCAGATTTTAACTGCGCTTGCTCCGCCTCCCAGACAACAGGCGAATCATCGTCAATCTGCACCGACAGCTTGCCCTGGACCTCGCTGCCATCGGCATCGGTCACGGTGTAGCCGATGTCAAACGTCAGGTCGTTCTCGTCATCGCCCGCCGCATGCTCCAGCGCCTGGTGCAACGTTACGGTGTAATCGCCCGTGGCCTCATCGTCCAGGGTGATGGTGATCACAGGTTCTTTTTCGGAGTTGCTATCGGTCACCGTCCCGGTGAGCGTGTGCCCATCAGGGCTGCGCTCAAAGCTCACCTCACGACCGTCCGCTGTCTTGAGGTCGTCGGGCAGACCAGCCAGGTTCCACTGGAAGGCGTTGCTATCGGCGGCGCCATCGTCGCCAAGGCGGTAGCCCAGCTCGCCTTTCACGACGGTGGCCTCTCCTGCCACATCACCACTACCCCCGGCGTTGCCACCGGAAAGCCCGTCTTCGTCGACCGTCGCCGTCGGGCTCTGGGTAGTCGGGTTGTCGCCATCTCCGGGAACGCTGGGCGTGGAGTCTTGCGCCAGGGTCACGCTCAGGGTCCCCACGCTGGTGTCCCCATCACCATCGGTAAGGGTATAACGAATCTCCACCGGGCCCTCGGCGCCGGCATTCGGGGTAAAGGTCACCTCACCGGTGTTCTTGTCGATACTGACGCTGCCCTTGGAAGACGCACCGTCCGCCACCACTTCGGTGGCGTTCGTCAGCCTCCCTCCATCAGCACCCACGGCGTCGTTGGCCAGCACCTTGACCGTCACCGGCTGGTTTTCCTGAGCGGCGCTCTGGGTCACGCTGTCGTCGACTGCCACCGGGCTGTCATCATCGATCAGCACCGACAGCTTGCCCTGGACCTCGCTGCCATCGGCATCCTTCACGGTGTAGCCGATGTCAAACGTCAGGTCGTTCTCGTCATCGCCTGCCGCATGCTCAAGCGCCTGGTGCAGCGTCACCTTGTACTTGCCCTCGGCCTCATCGGCCATGGTGATGGTGATCACCGGTTCTTTTTCGGAGTTGCTATCGGTCACCGTTCCGGTGAGCGTGTGCCCATCGGTGCTTCGTTCAAAGCTCACCTCACGACCGTCCACCGTCTTGAGGTCGTCGGGCAGACCAGCCAGGTTCCACTGGAAGGCGTTGCTGTCGGCGGCGCCATCGTCGCCAAAGCGGTAGCCCAGCTCGCCTTTCACGACGGTGGCCTCTCCTGCCACATCACCACTACCCCCGGCGTTGCCACCGGCCAGTCCGTCTTCGTCGACGGTCGCCTTCGGGCTCTGGGTAGTCGGGTTGTCGCCATCTCCGGGAACGCTGGGCGTGGAGTCTTGCGCCACCTTCACCGTCAATGTCGAAGACGACTTGTCTCCGTCACCATCGGTGATGGTGTAGTCGATCACGGCGTCGCCTTCGAAGGCCCCTGCCGGAGTAAAGGTGATCTCACCGTTGGACGCGATGGCCACCGTACCGACGCCTTCCCCACCCCGGACCGAGGCCTTGGTCAGGATTGCGCCATCATCGCCCTTGGTGTCGCTTGTGCCGTCATTATTGGTCAACACGTTGTAGGTTTTCGCCGTGTTTTCCGCCGTCTCGGTGGTGTCGGCGACCGCCGCTGGTGAGGTATCGAGGATGTTGATCTCCAGGTTGGCGCTCGTGCTATCGCCCTCGTTGTCGGTCACCGTCAGCGCAAAGCTGTCCAGCACCGTGGCGTCATCGCTGTGATCAGCCCTCTCGCCATTCTCGGTGTAGGAGTAGGTGATCTTGCCGCTAGCCGCATCGTAGTCGGTCACCGTGACGCTGCCGTGCTTGCCTTCCACCACAACGCTCTTGGGTGCCCCCGGACCAGTGCTCGCCCCAGTGATATCGACAGTCTTGCCGCTCTGGTCGGTCAGGCTCACCTGCTTGATGCCGGCATCTGCCGCCACCGTCATGCTGCCAGTGACCGTGGCTCCGCTACCTTCCACCACGCTGTGATCGCCGGCCACCACCTCTGGACCGTTCGGATCACTGCCGTCCGGCTCGTTGCCATCAGGCTCGTTGCCGCCCGGCTCGTTGCCGTCGGGAATCTCGATCGTCGGCACGTCGTCGTCGCTGCCGTTGATGGTGATCGTCAGCGTCGCGCTGCTGGTATCACCGTCGGCATCGGTGAGGGTGTAGCTGAAGGTTTCTTTCAGCGTCTGGTTGTCCTTCAACGCCTGAACGTCGGCGTTGTCAGGATCCACGCGGTAGCTCCAGCTACCGTCGTCATTGTGGATGAAGCTGCCATAGCTGGCGGAGGCGTTGCCGGTGAAACCATCAAAGGTCATGCTGTCGGCGCCGGCGCTGTCATTGTCGAGCACATTACCGCTGATGGCCGTCACCGCCTCTTCACCCAGTGCCGCGCTGTCATCGTTGGCGTCGGGGGCGGTATCGATGATATTGATGTCCAGACTCTCGCTGACAGTTTCACCGGTAGAATCGGTCACCACGATGTCAAAACGATCAAACACGCTACCGTCACCAGCCGCGTGGTTGGCAGCCAGTCCATTCTCGGTGTACTGGTAGGTAACGATTCCGCTTTCCGGATTAAAACCGGTAATGGTTAACGTACCGTGCTCCCCTTCAAGCACCAGTGGACTCTCGTCGGAAGTACCTGCGATGTCTCGCCTACCAACACTGATCGATGCGACTCCAGCCGGCGCAGACACAGTAAAACGGCCGGCCACAAACGCCTGACTGCCCTCGACGGCACTGTGGAACCCGGCAGTTGCCCCTCCATCACCGTCTTCAAACTCTATTGACGGAGCGCCCGAGTCGGCATCGCTATCATCCATGTCATCAGCTATACTACCCACCTCCCCGTGCCCAGCCGATTCGACAATGAAAGGATCACCGAAGGAATAGGACTGTGAGCCAGAGGTTTCGGTAATTCTCATCAAACGTACAAAGTCAAACCCATCATGGCTTACCCCCTCCCCACCACCCGCACTGGGCTCCTCGAGCGCTTCGAGAATGTCGGTGGAACCCTCAGCGATCAATTCCAACAGTTTCGAAACATCCTCCCGGCCCAAAAAGTCGACGGAGCTTGCATCGCCCTGTCCCTGCTCTTCGGGCAACGAAACCTGTTGGGCTCCTACGAGGAGGGCCGCGGGTCTACCATCATCGAACTGAAGAGCCACACGCGAATCCTCGGCAGTGACAATGATATCGCCGGCGTTCAGGCTATCTCCTTCTTCCAGAGCGATAACTTCACCATCCGGGCGTTTAGCCCAGGCCTTACCTTGCAGAGAAGTGACGACGACGTTTGTCACAGGCACATGGACCTCGCAATATTCGCATATAAAAGTAATAATATAATCACAAACTAATACGAATAATGCTATCCATGTAACAGGAGGATACACAGTGTACCAATGGACAATAGGACATTAGACATCGAAATGTATCGCCCTGATTTTTCCTTTTTTCTTTGCAGTTGCGGTATTTTCTGCTCTCCGCTGTAAACGGATATGCTTGTTATTGCAGATTTTGTAGGACATTCCTTTCTGTTGTGCCCGATCTAGAACAGCGTGTCACTAGATACTCCGTTGCAAGAGACCGCCGGCTGGAGAACATACAGGAAAGGCGAATCTTTAATAGGCAATTAAAGGCGAAAGGAAAAGGGGCAAAGAACGAAGAAAAAAGGAATCGAGCAGAAATAAAAGTTTCCTTTTGACATCCTGTTCGCAATCCAAGAACAAGAAAATGCCGGGCCACCCAAAGGTGGCCCGGCTCTCTCTTATGGCAACTCTGGTCATGATGACCCAGGCCTACTCCACGTCGAGCTGCCCGTAATTACGCAGCATCGTCAGGAAGGCCTCCGACGACTGACCGTCCATGCTGACACCGCTCAGGGTGATCTTCTGATCGGCGTTGCTGTGCTGATCATCGAGCCCGCCATCGCTCTTGATGTAGAGCACGGTGCCACCGTCTTCCTCTTGGGCGAAGACAAAACTATCCAACGCCGACTGGTCAGGGTCAGTGCTCGAGGAGTCAAAGTCGTTGAGCAGATCCTCCAGGGACAGCTTGTCGGCATTCGGATCCATGCTCTGTGTCTGGTCCTCGACGTGGAAATCACTGACCACGTCGAGGGCCGGGTCGGTGGCACTGCCGGCGTCTCCCAGATTCCATTTGAAGGTGTCGGACCCCAGTCCACCCAGCAGGAAGTCGTCACCGGCGCCGCCAATCAAGATGTCATCGTTGGCGCTGGCAAACAATTGATCGTCGCCCTGGCCGCCTTCCAGAATGTCCTGGCCGCCATCGGCACGGGTCTTATCGATCAACTTGTCGTAGTTGGCCTTGATGAAGTCGAGCGTCTCTTCCTGGGTCGGCTCCGCACCGTTCTGGCGGGTCAGATAGTCGACCAGACCGTCGTAGCCACTACCGGCCTCACCACCGACGCCTGCGGGTTCGATCTGATCGCCGAACAGGATGTCGTCCCCAGCGCCCCCGATCAGATGGTCGTTACCCACCTCCTGCGGCACATCGGAAGACGAGCCACCATCGAGCGCGGTCTCGAACTCCTCGGCGGAATTGACGATGACTTCTTCACCGGCTGGCACCAGTTCATCGTCGGCATAGCTGTAGAGACTCTGAGTAATGTCATCTACTTCGAGTACGTATTGCGCGCTCGCGACGTTCTCTACAACAAATACCAACCTGTAAGTGCCACCCTTCAAGCTATTGGCGATGACCTGCTCGGTTCCACCGGTAGAACTTCTATCGTTGCCGTTTGCCACGAGGTCCCACTCGCCCTCTTCCGCCTGCTTCTCCAGCCGCCAGCTAATGTTGTCGAATCGATCGTCGCTCGCCGTCGTCGGAATCTGTGTGTGGTAAGAGAAGCTCAGACTGTAAAACTGGTTGCCCTCGGTTGGCTCCGGGATAGTGAAGGCTGCGCTGGTCGCGGAGACACTGTTGTCAGTTCCCCTATCGTCGATACGCAGCGAATTCCCATTGTTCCTGTCAATCGTGAGGACCCCCGTACCATCGGGGTCGTTTAGCGTCCACTTATCCAGTTGCCCCAGAACACTTTGATCATCTTTATCAAAGGTCGCCAGAAACTCCTTGGCGCCGACCAATTTTCCCTCGGCGTAAGGAAGAGGGACCAACTGCAGCCCATCCTCCGAGGTATTGTCAAACAGCCTGAGCAGCTGACTTGTCACACCGTCACCGATACCAATAGCCTCGACTTGACTAATCTCGGCAAGCTTCGCGTACGCCTTCAGACCTTCGGCAATATCAGCCTCATTGATTTCACTGTTCGAAGAATTTACTGCACTATTCTGATTCGGGCTTCCATCGCTCAAGAAATAAGCAACATTATTAAAGCCATTATCGCTCTTGCCCTTCACCCATTCACCAGAAGCTTCGAAGGCCGCTTGGTAGTTGGTTTCCCCCTTGGCAGTCAGGCCATCTAGAAACGCGTGGACGTCTCCCAGGTCGGCAGGAGACAGTGCCAAAAATTCGGCCTTGTCGTCTTCACTTACTGTGTCGGAAAAACCAAGGATCTGCACATTAATGATACCTTCAAATGTGGCTAACTCGTCGATCTTGGCTTTAAGAGCCTCAACCGCCACCTCAAACCGTGTCTTTCCGGTATCGTCAAGCTCGGCTGTCATGCTGCCCGACGTATCCAGGATAAAGGACAGGTTATAGTTCTGCGCCGGCTCCACCACGGTGTACTTGCCACCGGTGTCGCCGATCAGGACGTCATTGCCACCACCACCCTGGACGGTATCGTCGCTGTTGGTTCCAACCACCAGGGCGTCGTTGTCGGTGGCGGTCACGGTAATGGTCAGGCTGGCGTCACTGGCATCGCCGTCCCCATCGGTCAGCGTATAGGTAAAGCTCTCATCGACGGTCTGGCCCTTGTCGAGCGCCGCGACCTCGGCATTGTCACTATCAAGCGCGTAGCTATAGCCGCCCTGGGCGTCGAGGGTCAGGGTGCCGTACTGCCCCTTGATCACCAGCTTGCCGTCGGCATTCAACGAGGACACCGTGGTAGAACCCACGCTGACGGCGGTGACGCTGGCCCCGTCAGCACCGGGGGCATCGGCCTGATCACCGCTGGATGCCCCCGGACCACCGATCACGTTGCCGGAGACCGGCGCCATGTTCTCGATGATGGCGTTGGTGTCGCTCGTCGCCACCGGGGCATCGTCATCGATGACCACTGACAGGGCACCATCGGCCTGGCTGCCATCGGCGTCGACGATGGTATAGGTGGCATCGAACACCAGATCGTTTTCGTCGTTGCCGGCCGCATGAGCGAGCGCCTGGTGCAGCGTCACCTGATAGGCTCCACTGCTCTGATCGGTCAAGGCGATGGTGATCACGTCTTCGCTGCCGCCACTGCCATCGCTCGCCGTGCCGGTCAGGGTGTGGCCATCGCTGCTCAACTGGAAACTTACCGCTCGACCATCTGCCGTCTTCAGATCGCCCGGCAGGCTCGCGACGTTCCAGGTAAAGGCCCCGCTCGCCGCAGCGCCATCGTTGCCAAAGCTGTAGCCCAGTTTACCGGTCGTGACCGTGTCCTCACCCGCCACATCGCCGCTGCCGCCAGCGTTGCCACCGGCCAGGCCATCCTCGTCGAGGGTGGCCGTCGGGTTCAGGCTGCTCGGATCGCCATCGCTTTCCGGCGTGGACGGGATGGATGCCTCCCTGTTTTCCAGCGTCAGCGTGCCGCTGGCGGCATCCCCGTCGTTGTCGGTCGCACTCAGGGCGATGTCGATGCTGCCGGCCTCGGTCAAGGCCGAGTTCGACGTGCGCGTCAGATAGAAGGCACTGGCATTGCTGACGCCATACAAGTTGATGGCCTCGAACGGCTCATCGGTGTTTAGATGCACGTATCCGCCACTGGGGACGCCACTGATCCTCAGACTACCGTCAGCCAGCACCGTCACGTTGCCACCCGACGGCAATCTCACATCGTCTGGCGAAAGCGCAAGCACCCTGCCTTGCTGCTCGAAGGGTATCCCTGAACCGCCCCCATCACCGTCATAGACGATAGCCTGCAAGATATGGGAAGAGGTTGCCTGACTGAAAGGACCGCCGGCCGCGCCGGGGTTGATACCGTAGCTGAAGCGAACGACCTCTTGATGCTCCCCCCAGGACAGGCCTTGGCCGCCATAGGCGGCTGAATCGACAAAATCGAAGCGCATCACCTCGTTGGCACCGGTCTTCTGCGTTCCCGCATCATTGCGGTTGAACCCGCCAACAAAGAGCCGATCCGCACTACTGGCACTGTTGAAATTCGCGCCAATCGCACTGTTGGCATTGGTGTTATAGCCGGTAAACAACACGACCGGGGCATCGTCATCAGCGGAGTTGGTAAAGGTACGAGCGCTGTTTCCTCCCCCGAAGGTCTTGGCATCCCGTTGAACGAAACCAGATTGTACCTGGCCAGCGTTGATGCGCTCGAAGCTGGTGACATCATACTGTGACCCATCGCCGGACAGGCCCACCTCAAAGGCCACTGTGTCACCACCGACCGCTTGCAGGGTCGAGCCGTCGGCACTCAACTTCCAGAATAGCGGCCGAGTCACCAGGAAAAGCGCGTTACCATCCTGATCAAACACTCGCTGTCCATTGAGCGAGGCGTCGAAGCCGATATCGCGAAGACCGTCTGCGCCGGCCTCTTCGAAGTTGATATGGCCGCTGGAGCCCGTCACCAGGAGCCCGGTGTCTGCCACAAAATCAGAGGGAGTATCATCGATGATGGCGACATCCAGTTCGCCAGACGCCGTATTGCCCCGGACATCAACCACCTCAACAGCGAAGGTATCCGCGAATTCCGTATCCGTGGCCCCGCTCTGACTGTCGTTGTCGACCTTACGCTCCAGCAGATACTCGTAGCTGAGCGTACCTCCGCTCGCATCACCGCTGTATCCCGTCAAGGTCAGAGTGCCGTACGGGGTATCCAGGGCGACGGGATCGCCGGACAAGGCTTGCAGGTCGGCAAGCGTCAGGCTTCGACCTCCGATGCTCAGCGTCTCGAGTCCATCCGGCGTATCGACATCGAAGCTGCCGGCGCGTGTCAGTTCGCTGCTATTGCGCTGACTACCATCGGCCAGGTTGGCCTCGCTGACGACCAGTTCGGAAGCGAAAGGGTCGAGTCCGGCCAACTGAGCCCTGCCCGGCAGCGTAAGCTCCAGAGTCCCCTCGGCGGTGTCACCATCCCCGTCGGTTCCCTGCAGCGCCAGGGACAAAGCGTCGTCAGCATCGAAGGTCCCGTTCAGCCAGGTGTACTCGAAATCCCCCAGGGTAAAACCGACTCGCGTATTGGTATTCGTGGCGCGGATTTCGATCGCCTCGAACGCACTCTCGGTCTCGAGGACGAGTCGAGCGCCATCGGGAACCCCAGACACCGAAAGAGTTCCATCAGAATTCTCCACGATCGTCACGGACGCGGTAATGTCGTTTCCGGCGCCATCCAGAAAACGAAGCTCATCAGGGTCCAGGGCAAGCACATCGCCGCTGACCTCGTGCGGATGACCGCTGGTGTTGTCGTCGTCAGGCGCCAAGGCAATGGCGGTTACCTTGAACGATGCGGGTGTTGTCCGCCCATCCAGGTTGGCGAGGTCGACTACCTGTTCAAAACGAGTAACGCCCCGGTGTTGCTCCCAACTAGGCTCCTCGTCGGAAAAGCTCAGATTATCGACGAAGTCGAAACGTGCCACTTCGTTGTACGTGGTCCTGTCGTCACCGCCTGGTGCCAATTGGGTGCCGCCATCCGTTCTTAACCAGGACTCGCCCGGAAAATTGAAAGACCAGGCGGACACCACCACATCGGGGCCGCCATCGCTACCGTCAAACGCCACAAACCGATGGCCTTGAGTAGAGGTATTGTGCCCTTCATAGAAGACTTCTGTTCTGCCATCGCTGATAGCCTGGCCTGAGTCCGCCAGCGTCATGATGGCATCATCAAGGACATTCACCTCGTAGCTGGAGCCATCCGCCGCCAGAGCTATTTCGAAGGCCACGTCGCCACCGGCAGTCGTCGCCTCAAGCGTCTTTCCTCCATCGTTCAGCTGGTAGGTGAGACGTTCGCCATTTGAGGTCACCAGGGTCGCGCCGTTCAGGCTCAGCACAGCGCTGCCATCCAACGCCGAGGAAAACTGCACGGCGCCGATACCGTCGGCTCCCGCTGCATCTGCGAAGTTGATATCGCCAACGGTGCCTGAAGACAACACGCCATCGACGGTATCGAAGGCCACCGGCGTATCGTCATCGATCACTACCGTCAACTTGCCAATCGCCTTGCTACCATCGCCATCGGTGATGGTATAGCCGACGTCAAATGACACATCATTCTCGTCTTCGCGCTCGGCGTGCTCGAGCGCCTGATGCAGCGTCACCTGGTAATCGCCGGCGGCCTCATCTGTCAGCTTTATGGTGATGACTGACTCGGCGCCGCTGGCGCCGGCTACGCTGCCGGCCACGGTATGTCCACCGTCGACAAGTGAGAACGCGACCTTGCGCCCGTCTGCTGTATAGAGCTCGGGCAGATCCTTCAGATTCCATTGGAAAGCCTTGGTGCTGGCCGCACCATCGTCACCAAAGCGGTAACCCAGATCTCCGGTGGCGACAGTGAACTGTCCGTCCACATCGCCAGTACCCCCCTTGTTGCCACCGGACAAACCATCCTCATCGACGATCGCCACGGGGCTCTGGGTGGTCGGATCGGTGTCGGTCGACGGTGTGGTTGGCGTGGTGTCGGGCTCCACCGTCACGGTCAGCGTCGAGGACGCGGTGTCACCGTCGCCGTCGGTGAGGATGTAGTCGATGACCGCCTTGCCTTCGAAGCCCGCCGCCGGGGTGAAGGTGACGTTGCCGTCGCTGGTGAAGCTCACTGAACCCACACTGGCCCCGCCCTGCACCCTGGCCTCGGTCAGGATCGCGCCATCGGCACCCTGGGTGTCGCTGGTGCCGTCATCATTATTCAGCACGTTGTAGGATTTCGACGTACCTTTATCGGTGCTGGTGGTGTCGGCCACCGCACTCGGGCCATCGTCACCGATGTCGATAGTGAGATTGGCCGGGTCGGAGGTATCGCCATCGCTGTCCACCACCCGCACGCCGAAGGTCTCGGGCACGCTATCGTCCAGACCCGTTTTGTCCTTGTCGTCCTGACTCGCGCTGCTTGTCAGGGTGTACGACCAGTTGCCGTCGGTGTTCACCGTCAGGCTGCCGTAATCGCCGGTGACCGTGGTGCCATCGGTATTGATCGGGACCCAGTCGCCGTCCTTGTCCTTCACCTCGTAGCGCACCAGGTCATCGTTGCCGGTGCTGCTCTTGAACTGGCCGTCGGTGGTCTCGCTGTTGCTGGCGGCGTTACTGCCCGGGGACTGACCTGCACCGCCATCCAGTCCTGCTTCCTGCAC